>UROL01000083.1 GCA_900549495.1 uncultured Eubacteriales bacterium
CAGCGTCAGATGTGTATAAGAGACAGGCTGAATGTCCTGGATGTGGGGGAGGGGCAGGCCATCCTGATTCAAAGCAAGGGCCAGAGCTATCTGGTGGATTGCGGCGGCGACAGCGATGCAAAGGTGGCAGACCAAATTTCCCAGACCCTGCTGAGCCAGGGGATTTTTCAGCTGGACGGTCTGCTGCTTACCCATTACGACCGGGACCATGTCAACGCACTGGAGAACCTGCTGACAAGAGTTCCGGTGAACCAATTCTACCTTCCGTCGGCAGGCAGCACCGGGCTGCCGGAGGCCTTCGTAGAGGCCAATGCACCCTGCATCACATGGATCTGCTCGGATTTGACGCTTTCCCTTCCGGCAGGCAGCCTAACCATGCTGGCCCCGGGAAATTCCAAAACAGACAATGAAAACTCCATGTGCGTCTTGTTTGCATCGGAGGATTGTGTTATACTGATAACCGGCGACAGAAGCCGCATCGGGGAGAGGGAGCTGCTTTGGAATTATCAGCTTCCGGATGTGGATGTCCTGATTGCGGGGCACCATGGCTCCAAGGGCTCCACATCCGCTGCACTGTTGCAGGCGGTTCGCCCGGAGACGGTTATCATCTCTGCGGGAAGGGGCAACCGATACGGTCACCCGGCCCCGGAGCTGCTGGCTCGCCTTTCGGAGTTTGGCTGCACCGTGTATCGGACGGATATCCAGGGATCGGTGCTGGTCAGGAGGTAGTAATGGCAAAAAAAGTGATTTCGGATGGGGCCTTTCAGGCGCTAAAGGCATCCGTAAAGAATAAGAGCATTGACCGGCTGTATTTTTTCCATGGGGAAGAGACATTTCTAATGGCCTACTATCTGGAGGCTATCAAAAAGCAGCTGCTGGATTCGTTGACAGAATCCTTTAATTTCCACCGCTTTCACAGTGAAAATTTTGATTTGGCGGAATTTTTGGAGGCAGTGGAAAATCTGCCCATGATGGCAGAGCACACCCTGATTCAGGTGGACGATATTGACCTGTTTAAGCTCAGCGAAGCAGAGCGGGATAAAATTGCAGGTGCGCTCTCGGATATTCCGGAATACTGCACCGTGGTTTTTACCTATCTCACCACTCCCTGGAAGCCGGATAAGCGGCTGAAAAAGCTGTGGGAGGCAGTGGAGAAGAACGGCCAAATCGTGGAGTTCCGCAGGCAGGACCAAAAGGAACTGATTCCCTGGGTATCCCGGCACTTTGCCTCCTATAAAAAGAAAATTTCCAACGATCTGTGCGCTTACCTGATTGACATCACCGGGGGCACCATGACAGCGCTGAACGGGGAAATCGAAAAAATCTGCGCCTATTCCGGAGCGGATGAAATTAAGAAAAGTGACATTGATGCCGTCACTGAGCCGGTGCTGGATGCGGTGGTGTTTCAGATGACAGACCGAATCGGGGAGGGCTCCTATGAGAAGGCATTCCAGTGCCTGCAAACTCTGCTGAAAATGCAGCAGGAGCCTTTGGCAATCCTGGGCGCTGTTGGCAGCCACTTCCGCCGCCTGGGGGTGGCAAAAACCTTGCAGGAGCAGGGTAAGGGCCCCTATGAGCTGCAAAAGCTCTGCGGGATTCCGGATTACCCGGCCAGGAAGCTGATGGATGCCTCCCGGCGGATGGACAAGCTGTTCTGCGCCGATGCCTGCGCCATGATTATGGAGACGGACTACCAGATGAAAACCTCTTATGACGACAGCCAGCGGCTTCTGGAGCTGCTGATTCTGCGCCTGGCAGCGGAGGCACGCCGTGGTTAAGATTCAAGAGGCCATTGTGGTAGAGGGGCGCTACGATGTCAATACGCTGCGCCAGATTGTAGATGCCCCGATTTTTGAAACCAACGGATTTGGCATTTTTAAGGACAAAGAGAAAATGGCGCTTCTTCGCACCGTGGCAGAGCGCCGGGGGCTGATTGTATTCACCGATTCCGACGGCGCGGGCTTCGTCATCCGCAACCATCTGAAAAGCGCCATTCCGGGAAAATACCTTAAGCATGCCTATATTCCGGACATATACGGAAAAGAGAAGCGGAAAGCCGCCCCCGGGAAAGAAGGAAAGCTGGGGGTAGAGGGAATGCGCCCGGAAATCATTTTGCAGGCCCTGGAGGCCTGCGGTGCCACCATGGGGGAGGAGACGGAAAAGAGCGCTGGCGGAATTACAAAGCAGGATTTGGTAGATTTGGGGCTGTCCGGCGGTGCAGACAGCAGCCAAAAACGCCGGATGCTGCAAAAAGCGCTGGGCCTTCCGGAGCATATGAGTGCCAACGCCCTTTTGCAGGCTCTGAACCTGCTGATTTCCGCCGAAGAGCTGGGGCGCAGGATGGACGCAATGGAGAAAAACAATGGTTGATATAGCAGTAACAAATTTAACAAAATTCTTTGTCATTGGGGAGAATTTGCTTCAGGATCTCACCTTTGAAATTCAGGAGGGGGAGCGGGTTGCCATCCTGGGCCGGAACGGCTGCGGAAAAACCACTCTCCTGCGTATCCTTACCAAGGAGATTGACTATGACGAGGGGGAGGTCTATGTCAATCCCAACAAACGCATTGGCCTTATCTCCCAGATTCCGGTTTTCCCGGAGGGCTATACCGTAGAGGATGTGCTTCGCTCTGCCTATGCGGATTTGCAGCAGGTGCAGAAGCAGATGCGCCGCCTGGAGGAGCAGATGCAGTCCGGCGCCACAGAGAGCCAGCTGCGGGACTATGATGCCCTATCCAACCGCTTCCAGGCCGGGGGCGGCTACGAAATGGATGTGGAGCTGGACAAGGTCTGCAACGGCCTGGGCATTTCCCAGGAGCAGCGAGCCCAGGAATTTGACAGCCTCTCCGGCGGCGAAAAAACCCGGGTGAATCTGGCCAGGCTGCTGCTGGAAAAGACGGATATCCTCCTGCTGGACGAGCCCACCAACCACCTGGATCTCAACAGCGTGGAGTGGCTGGAGCAGTATATCAAGGCGTTCAAGGGAACGGTGCTGGCCATCTCCCATGACCGCTATTTTATCGACCAGATAGCAGAGCGGGTCATCGAGATTGTGGATGGCCACGCAGAGTTCTATTCCGGCAACTATTCCTTCTATATGGACGAAAAACAGGCCCGGTTCGATTTGCAAATGAAGCAATACGAGCAGGAGCAGGCAAAGCTGAAGCAGCTGGGCTATACGGTGGAGCGGATGAAGGGCTGGGGTATCAACAATCGCACCCTGTACCGCCGGGCTATGTCCATTCAGCATCGGATGGAGCGTATCCGCAAGACGGAAAAGCCAAAAGCAGAGCGCACCATGAAGGCCACCTTCGGGGAGAAGGATTTTTCCGGAGACGTGGTGTTTAAGATGAAGAATGTCTCCAAAGCCTTTGGAGAGAGAATTCTCTTTTCGGATGTCAATCTGAATGTGGAGGCCGGGGAGCGAATTGCCCTTCTGGGCGATAATGGTACAGGAAAATCCACCTTCATCAAATGCCTGTTGGGGGAGGAGAACTGCGCCGGTAAGATTCAGTTCGGCCCAACGGTAAAATGGGGCTATCTGCCCCAGATTATCCACTTCGACCACCCGGAGCGCAGCCTTTACGACACCATGCTCTACGAGAAGAACTGCACCCCTCAGACCGCACGAGACCGCCTGGGCGCTTTTTTGTTCCAAGGGGAGGATGTATTCAAAACCGTGGGCAATCTTTCCGGCGGCGAGCAGTCCCGCCTCCGGCTGTGTATGCTGATGGATGAAAAAATCAATCTGCTGATTTTGGACGAACCCACAAACCACCTGGATATTGCCTCCCGGGAGTGGGTGGAGGCCGCCATTGAGGAATTTGAGGGCGTGCTGCTGTTTGTCTCCCATGACCGTTATTTTATTGAGAAATTTGCAGAGCGTATCTGGCTTTTGGAAGATGGCACCATCCGGGATTTCCGCTGCGGCTACCAGAAATACCGGGCAATTTTGGAGCATGAGGCGGCAGCAAGACAGACTGTAAAGCAGCCCCCCAAGGAGAAGAAGGAAAAGCCCCGGGGCGGCACAAAGGAGTCTGACAAGCGCATCCGAAAACTGGAGCGGGAGATTGAAAAGCAGGAGGCTGCCATCGCCGCACTGGACAGCCAAATTGAGGCTGCCGCTGCCGACTATCAGGAGCTAACCCGCCTCCTGGGCGAAAAGGAAAGTGCAGAAGCCCTGCTGATGGATTTGATGGAGCAGTGGGAGGAAGCACAGACAGAGTATGGTGATTGACACACTGCATAATTCGGCATATAATATGCCTATCAATATCAAAGGAGCGAAATACAAATGAGTTCTTGTAGCGGGAACTGTTCCAGCTGTGCCTCGGATTGCAGCGAACGTAAGTCCGAAAGCCTTCTGGCCCAGCTGAATCCAAAGTCCACTGTAAAAAAGGTGATTGCCGTTGTCTCCGGTAAGGGTGGCGTGGGAAAATCCACGGTTACCTCCATGCTGGCAGTGGCCATGGCCCGGGAGGGGAAGTGTGTGGGCATCCTGGACGCAGACATCACCGGCCCCTCTGCCCCCACGGCCTTTGGCGTGACAGAGTGCCAGGGAGCCAATGAAGATGGCCTGTATCCTGCCCTGACCCATACCGGCATTCAGGTAATGTCCATCAACCTCCTGCTGGATAACCCGGGGGACCCGGTGGTTTGGCGTGGGCCGGTGATTGCCGGTGCCGTCAAGCAGTTCTGGACGGATGTTATCTGGGAGGATGTGGATTACCTGTTTGTGGATATGCCTCCCGGAACCGGTGACGTGCCCCTGACCGTTTTCCAGAGCATCCCGGTCAACGGTATTATTATTGTCACCAGCCCCCAGGACCTGGTTTCTATGATTGTAAACAAGGCCGTTAAGATGGCAAACATGATGCACATTCCTGTCCTGGGATTTGTGGAGAACTATTCCTATCTCCAGTGCCCGGATTGCGGAAAGAAAATCAATGTGTTTGGCAAGAGCCACCTGGATCAGATTGCAGCAGAAAACAATCTCCCCATCCTGGCCCGGCTCCCCATCGACCCCACCGTGGCAGAGGCCTACGACAACGGCCAGATGGAAACCGTGAATACGGATCCCCTGGCAGGAGCAATCGAAGCAGTAAAGGCAGCGCAATAACGAAAAAGCTGGGTTCCTTACATCAGGAGCCCAGCCTTTTTACAGCTTATAATCGAATACATACCACACGCCCAGAAGAGCCAGTGCGAAGGGGGAATAGCGGAGCAGTGCGCCGGGGGTGATATCGATGACGATGCATTCAAAATAGTCCATCCCATAAAACAGAGCGAAGACCATTCCAGCGGAAAGAACCGCCCGGGTCAGGTTTTTGCCGATGGTATTGGAGAAGAAGAAGGTATAGAGCAAACCGACAATGGGGTTTGCGGCGGTGAAAAGAATGCACAGCAGGGGATTGAACAGGCTGACCAGCAGGGTGACGGCCAGAACTGTAATCAGGGCCACCGGGGCAGACTCGGCAATCACGGCTGGGAGAAACGCATTCAGCGCCCAGTTTGCAGCCAAATCCACACCAACTGCCAGTACCACGCATACCGCCCGCATCAGCAGCCAGGGGACGAAGGAACGCCCTCTTGGCAGGACGAAGTTCAGCAGGTGCACAATGAAGCACAGGATAATCAGCGACAGCAGCTGAGAGCAGAGCAGGGGAATGGTGGAGCAGGCGGAGTAGCTGACAATGAGAATGTCCCCCCGAAAAATCGCAAAGGGAAGGGGGGCCAGATACTGAGTCAGATTCCAGGGCTTTAGAGTATACACCGTCACCGTGGCTGCATAGATAAAGAGAACTTCCAGAAATCCGGAAATTCCCCGGTTCACGGCGCAGTTCCGGCCGAAAAACAGCCGGAAAACCAGGCCCAGCCCCAGCACAAATACAATCAGCAGGGCGGACAGAATGATGGACTTCTCCAACGTGGCAGGGATTAGTGCGTTGGTTGTTTCCAGAATGGACTGAATGGAATCAATCAGCCGGTCTGCACCCAACACAGAAAACCAATCAATTTGCATACATATCTCCTTTGCGGAATGTACTATAGGAGATTATATCCTATTATTGGGCAAAAATCAATTTTGCTAAGGGAAATTTAATGATTGCGTTCCGTGGCTTTGGAGAAAAGAACAACCTCCGCCATTGCTGACGGAGGTTGCAAAATTCACTATGGGATCAATTACTTGATCTCGGCCTCGGCGCCGGCTTCCTTCAGCTCGGCGACCAGCTTCTCGGCATCTTCCTTGGAGATGGCTTCCTTCAGGGTCTTGGGGCAGTTGTCCACCAGATCCTTGGCGTCCTTCAGGCCCAGGCCGGTAGCGGCACGGACAACCTTGATGACACCCAGCTTGGAAGCGCCGGCGTTCTTCAGGATGACGTCGAACTCGGTCTTCTCTTCCACAACCTCAGCGGCAGCAGCGGGAGCAGCAACAGCAGCGGCAGCGGCGGAAACGCCGAAGGTCTCCTCCAGGGTGTGAACCAGCTCGGACAGCTCCAGAACGGTCAGGCCCTTAACTTCTTCAACGATAGCAGCAATCTTTTCGCTAGCCATAGTAAAAATCCTCCTAATTTATGTTTTGATAAAGATGAATGGGTTTACGAAGCCGCTTTAGGCTTCTGCGGGAGCTCCGCCTTCCTTCTGCTGCCGGATCTGATCCAGGACGCAGGCCAGGCTGGAGATAGGAGCCAAGAAAGTACCAAGAACCTGAGCAACCAGAGCATTCTTGCTGGGCAGCTCACCGAAGCCATTCAGAGCATTCACGGACAGGACAGAGCCTTCCACGATGCCGCCCTTGATGGACAGGACGTTCTTGTTCTTCTTGGCAAACTCGCACACGATACGAGCAGGGGCGATGGGGTCGCCGGTGGTGGAAGCCATAGCGGTAGTACCGTTCAGAACCTCGCTGAAATCGTAGCCAGCATTCTTGGCTGCGAAATTGGTCAGAGTGTTCTTAACAACGGAGTACTCAACACCGGCCTCACGGAACTGCTTACGCAGCTCGGTATCCTGAGCAACAGTGATACCCTTGTAATCGACGAAGACAACAGAAGTAGCATTCTGAATCTTGCCGGTCAGGGAGTCAACAACTGCCTTCTTGCTCTCAAGAACCTTTGCGTTGGGCATTATTTTCACCTCCGAAAAATAAAAATGTCTTCCTGCCAGAAGACAGAAAGACACGCAGAAAATCATATTCAGCGCACCTCGGCAGGATTTATGTCATAGGACACCTGCTGTCTTTGGCAACTTCGCTAGTCTAGCATAAAGTGCGTGATATGTCAAGCCCTTTTTTGAAATATTTTTACCCTTTTGTAAAAAACGGAGAAATACAGCCGCAGAGGGCAAAATACCGGTGGCCACACCGGGCATAAATACCTTCCTTCTTACAGATGTTTACAAATTGTTGCATTTTATCGGGTTGGCAACGACCTGCTTTTCTGATATAATCAAAGGAAACTACCCTAAAAGGAGGAACGCCCCCTTGAAAGAATTGCAAGCAAAAATCAAAGAAGCCCTGATGTCCGTGCTGCCCATTACGGCGGTGGTGTACCTGTTGGCCCTGACACCACTGTTGGACTTGTCCCGGACAGAGCTGATTACCTTCTCCATCGGTGCCGTGATGCTGATTTTGGGTATCGGTTTGTTCAGCATGGGCGCAGACCAGGCCATGACGCCCATGGGCTCCCATGTGGGCTCCGGACTTTCCCGGCAAAAGAAGCTGGGGTTGCTTCTGGGTGTCTGCTTTGTGCTGGGATTGCTGATTACCATTGCTGAGCCGGATTTGCAGGTGCTTGCAGGACAGGTGGCAGCAGTTCCTAATATGGTGCTTATATTATCTGTAGCAGTTGGAGTAGGTGTATTTCTTGTTGCTGCACTTTTAAGAATACTTTTTGGAATACCGTTAGCACCGCTTCTGCTAGTGTTTTATGCAATTGTTTTTGCACTTGCGATGTTTGTTCCTAAAGGCTTTCTTGCAGTTGCATTTGATTCAGGGGGAGTAACAACCGGTCCGATGACTGTACCATTTATAATGGCTCTTGGTGTGGGTATTTCTTCTATCCTGTCTCTTATACACATCTCCGAGCCCACGAGACCGAG
>UROL01000084.1 GCA_900549495.1 uncultured Eubacteriales bacterium
GTGGGCTCGGAGATGTGTATAAGAGACAGGACATTGCCGCCATCGGCATCACCAACCAGCGCGAGACCACCATCGTGTGGGACCGTGACACCGGCGAGCCGGTCTACCACGCCATTGTCTGGCAGTGCCGCCGCACAAGCGAGTACTGCGACGAGCTGAAGGCCCGCGGCCTGACCGACCTGATCCGGCAAAAGACCGGGCTGGTCATCGACCCCTATTTCTCCGGCACCAAAATCCACTGGATGCTGAAGCATGTGCCCGGGGCCCGGGAAATGGCAGACCGTGGGGAGCTGCTGTTCGGCACCGTGGAAACCTGGTTGATTTGGAAGCTCACCGGGGGAAGGGCCCATGTGACGGACTACTCCAATGCCTCCCGCACCATGCTGTTTAATATCCACGCCCTGCAATGGGACGAGGATATTCTCCGGCGGCTGGAAATCCCCAGCTCCCTGCTCCCCACCCCCATGCCCTCCAGCTGCTGCTATGGGCTGACGGAGCCCCAGTTCTTTGGCGCTCCCATCCCCATTGCCGGGGCGGCGGGAGACCAGCAGGCGGCGCTGTTTGGCCAGGCCTGCTTCACCTCCGGGGACTCCAAATGCACCTATGGCACCGGTGCGTTCCTGCTGATGAACACCGGAGAAAAGCCCATTCTCTCCAACAACGGCCTGGTGACCACCATTGCCTGGGGGCTGAACGGCCAGGTCAACTATGCCCTGGAAGGCTCTATTTTTGTAGCCGGTGCCGCCATCCAATGGCTGCGGGATCAGCTGCATCTGATTGAAACAGCGGCGGACTCCGAATACCTGGCGAAGCGGGTGCCGGACACCAACGGCTGCTATGTCGTCCCTGCCTTCACCGGACTGGGGGCTCCCTACTGGGATGCCTATGCCCGGGGGGCCATTGTGGGGCTGACCCGGGGAGTAAACCAGAACCACATCATCCGGGCCACCCTGGATTCCATTGCCTATGAAATTCACGATGTGCTCTCCGCCATGGAGGCCGATGCCGGTATCCGGCTGTCCTCGCTGAAGGTGGACGGGGGCGCCTCCGCCAACAATTACCTGATGCAGACCCAGGCGGATATCAACGCCGCCCCGGTGGATCGCCCCAAGTGCGTGGAGACCACCGCAGCCGGTGCCGCCTATCTGGCCGGGTTGGCTGTGGGCTTCTGGAGTGACCAGGCCCAGCTTCGGGCCATCCGCCAAACTGACCGCATCTTCCGGCCCCGGCTGGAGGAGCCCCAGAGAAACGCCCGGCTGGCCGGTTGGCGAAAGGCCGTCCGCTGCACCCGGGGCTGGGCAGAGGGCCCGGGGGAATAGGCTCCCCTCCGTTCTGTTTGCACCAGGGGCGCATAGGATATTCCATACATCTGAAACATGAGGTGGTCGTATGGAACCTGTTGCAGCCCGAAACCAAGTTACCTTGTGCGGGAGCCTGTTGGCGCTCCCCCAGCTTTCCCATGAAAATCACGGCAAACGGTTTTTTCGATTTCTTTTGGAGGTTCCCCGGCTCTCCGGTGTGGTGGACACCCTGCCGGTGATTGCAGAGGATACTGTGCTGAATACCCTGGATTTGTCCGGCGGAAGCCTGCTGTGCGTCCGGGGGCAGGTGCGGTCCCACAATCTCCGGGAAAACGGAAGGCGGCATCTGTCCGTTTTCGTCTTCGCCTCCGGGATTGCCGCCACCGAGGGGGAAACCGTCAACCGGGTACAGCTGGATGGCATCCTGTGCCGGGAGCCAACCTACCGGCGTACCCCCCTGGGCCGGGAAATCTGCGACGTGATGCTGGCAGTGCCCCGGGCCTTTCACCGGGCCGACTACCTGCCCTGCATCCTATGGGGGAAGGTTGCCGCCCAGGCGGCGGGCTGCGGCGTAGGCTGCCGTATGCTGCTGGACGGGAGACTGCAAAGCCGCATCTATACCAAGCTCACCGACCAAGGCCCGGAGGAACGGACAACCTATGAAGTCTCCGCCCTCACCGCCGAATTTCCCCCGGCACAGGAGGAAAGCACCTAAAATAGAGAGAAAGGACACCCATGGAAGAGAAAGTTGCCTCCATCATTGCGCTGCTGAAGCAGCGCTACCCTGCCGCCCTGTGTGCGCTGCACTATGAAAAGGACTATGAGCTGATGATTTCCGTCCGCCTGTCCGCCCAGTGCACCGACGCCCGGGTAAACCAAATCACACCGGCGCTGTTCGCTGCCTACCCCACCCTGGAGGCCATGGCCAATGCAGACATTGCCGATGTGGAAAATTATGTCCGCTCCTGCGGCTTTTACCGCCACAAGGCCCGGGACATTGTTCTGGCATGTCAGATGCTGCTGTCCGATTTTGGCGGTAAAGTCCCCGGAACCATGGAGGAGCTGCTGCGGCTCCCCGGAGTGGGGCGGAAGACAGCAAATCTGCTGCTGGGGGATATCTACCATGTGCCGGGAAGCGTGGTATGCGACACCCACTGCATCCGCATCTGCGGGCGGCTGGGCCTGAGCACAGGCAAGGAGCCGGAGAAGGTGGAGCAGCAGCTGCGCAAAATCCTGCCGCCGGGGGAATCCTCGGACTTCTGCCATCGGCTGGTGCTGTTTGGCCGGGAGATTTGCACCGCCCGCAGTCCCCGCTGCGGGGAATGCCCCCTGAGCATGTACTGCACTGTTGGCGCACCTCAGGACTGACATAGAATACCTGTCCCCCCTGCCGCATACACTGCGGACAAGGGGGGATTTTTTTGCCGCAAGTCAAACCAATTTTCTACCGTGCGCTGCTGCTAACCGGTGTGAACCTGCTGCTGCGGGTGGTGGGAACCTCCTTCCAGGTATACCTATCCCGCCACATCGGCGCCGCCGGAATTGGGCTGTTACAGCTGGTGCTGTCCCTGGGGAATCTGGCCATGGTGGCGGGCATTGCAGGAATCCGCACCGCAACCATGTACCTGACGGCAGAGGAGCTGGGCAAGGGGAAGCCCCAAAATGTGGGGCGCATTCTCTCCGCCTGCTTTCTGTATGGCATTTTGTCCAGCGGTGCCGTGGCGGCGGCGCTGTTTTTCAGTGCGCCCCTGCTGGCCCAGCGGTGGATTGGAAATTCTCTGACCGTCCCTGCCCTGCGGCTATTTGCGGTTTTTCTCCCGGCAGTGTGCCTCAGCGGGGTGATGAGCGGATATTTTACCGCCGCCAACCGAATTGGAACTCTGGCCGCCGTGGAGGTAGCCGAGCAGCTGTGCTCCATGGCCGTCACCCTGACCACCCTGACCCTCTGGGCCGGGAAGGATGTGGAGCGTGCCTGCCTGTGCGTGGTGCTGGGGGGCGGTGTCAGTGCCTGGGTCACCCTGGCCCTGCTGGTATGGCTGCGCCTGAGAGAGAGAAGCGAATTGGGGGCCCCTATCCCGGTTCGCCGCCGTCTGCTCCATGCTGCGCTCCCCCTGGCAGGAGCGGACGTGGTGCGCTCAGGAATCAGCACCACCGAAAATCTGCTGGTGCCCAAGCGGCTATCCCTGTTTCCGGGGGAAGCAGACCCTATGAGCGCCTTTGGCCGCATCAGCGGCATGGTGTTTCCGGTGATGATGTTTCCTGCCTGCATTCTCTTTGCCCTGGCAGAGCTGCTGATTCCGGAGCTGGCCCGGTGTAACGCCGCCGGAAAGCGGGGCCGGATTCAATACCTGGTGCAAAAGGGACTTTGGTCTTCCATGCTGTATGGCATGTTTTTTGGTGGGCTGATTTTTCTATTCGCCCAGCCCCTTTGCCTCCGGCTCTACCAAAACGAAGAGGCCGGGAGGAGTCTGCAATTGTACGCCGTAATGGTTCCCTTTCTCTACTGCGACGCCATCACCGATGCCATGACCAAGGGGCTGGGCCAGCAGCGGGTTTGCGTGCGGTATAATATCATCACATCGTTTCTGGATGTGGCGTTTCTTTTTCTGCTGCTGCCGGTTTACGGGATGAAGGGATACTTTTTTAGCTTTTTGGTGACCCATCTGCTGAATTTTCTGCTGAGTATGCATAGGCTCTGCTGCATCACCGGCTACCGCATTCCCTTTGCCACCCCCGCCCTGGCTGCCAGTGCCGGGCTGCTGGCGGTGTGGCTCTCCACCCTGCTACAGCTGCGGCTGAGCTATGTTCCCATTTTCCTTCTGCTGCTCAGCCTCTTTGGCGTTCTGGGAAAACAGGAGTTGCTTTGGATACGGCAGCTGCTTTCGCTGACCGGAAGCAAGCGGCAAACCAGGGCAGCTGGGCAAAGTAGCAATCCGCTGGTATCCCCAAAGGGATTGACCTGACACAAGGCGGCATTTATAATATAGAAAAGGTCGCCATGGGAGGTGGGGCATGTGAAAAAGAAATTGCAGTATGCTCTTGTGCTGCTGGGGATGCTGGCAGGGGGAATCCTGGTGCTTGCCTGGTGCTGCGGGCTTTTTCCCAGGCAGGAGGCCGCCCCAGAGGGCTTGCAGATTTCCTTCACCCAGGATAGGGTCACCGCCAGTGCCCAGGGAGTGTCGGCTGCTTTGGATGCGCCTCTGCCTGCTATGCTGGGCACTGCCAGAGTGGAGCCGGTAGGCAATGCCGTCCGGCTGCTCCAAGGGGAAATTGCCATTTTATACGTCCCAGAGGGGGCGGAAATTCCGGCTGTCCCTGCCGCCGTGCTTGCCTGCTATGGGAACGGTCTTTCCCGGGAAGCCCTGGACGCCGTGGGGGCAAGCTGCGTTCTGCTTCTGTCCCGGGAGGCTCCGGAGGCGGACACCCTGCATCTGCTGGACAGCCGCTGCTCCCAGGTTTTCCGAGGGGATTTGCAGGGGGATATCACACTGACCACCGACGGCACCCACATCTTCCTCACCCCGGAAAAAATGGCTTCCAGCGAAGAGATTTTTCCCCAACGAAAAAGTCTCACGCTGGAAGCCAAGGAGCTCCCGGATTTCTATGTTGTCAATCAGCATTCCAAGGTATTCCATTTTGCCTACTGCCCCAGCGTGGAGCAGATGAAGGAAACCAACCGGCTGTATTCCTTCGACACCCGGGAGGAATTGGTAAAAAGTGGGTATAAGCCCTGCGGCAGCTGTCAGCCGTAAATCAGCCCACTGCCCGGAGATACTCCCGATGGATTTCCGCCGAAACGGTCTGACCATCCAGGGAGACAAAGGACTCCGTGGAGGTAGTGAACTCATTGGCCCAATCCGCCAGGCTCTCCCACCGGCACTGGGTGAATTCGCCCTGGGCATCAAAGTAGAACTTTACGGAGCGAACCGGGGTCTTATCCCCATCGTCGTCATAGCCCAGCACAATATAAGAAATGCACTCTCCTGTCTCGTCCACTCTCCGGCCCAGGTAGCGGGTGCTGTGACGATTCCACGCACTGGTGACCATGACAGGGGTAACCACCCAGCCGGGCTCCTCGCAGGGCTGCCAAAGGATTTCCCCTGCTTCGTCCTCGTGCCCGGCATTGCTGAATATGGTATCCTCCGCAGCCAGCAGCGCCTTCCGGTAGAAGCCGCCTTCCTCTGTCTCGGTAATCACCAAACCCCGGTCTTCATCCCACAGGTATTGGGTGGTGCTGACAATTCCATCCCGCTCCTGCTGGCAGGAAATCCACCGGCCACCTTCGCCGGAAAAATCCGCTTTTCCCATAACGGCAGCGCATTTCAGATAGTCCGCCTCTTCCTGGGACAGCCCTGCCCCCTCGTTCAATGCGAAGGTATCCACGCAGGCACGCAGCCATGTACCGGCCCCCTCGAAGGCCTCCATAGGGTAGGCCTGAATCAGGGCGTATGTCACATTTTCCGCCGTATAGAAGCTGGCCTCCAGCAGGTTGTTCTGGCCGTCCATACCGCCCAGGCCCCCTCGCTTGTCCTCTATCAGGTCATACTGGGGCCAATTTGCCCGCACCCAGCGCTGGGCTGCCGCCAAGTCCTTCCCGGCCAGAGTGGCAATGTGAAGCCAGATGTCTTCATTTTCTCCATATTCCAGGGTATCCGTAAGGATTCCGTCGAGAACCTCCTGGCTTCCAAAGGGCCAGCCGCTTTCCGGCAGGTACACGGTATACCCCCGGCGGACAATCTGCTCCAGCTTACAGGGCACTTCCTCCCCCTCTATATTCAGGGTGACAGTTTTGTATTGGCGCAGCGATGCCCCAAGCCCGATTCCCCACAGCAATTCCCTGACTGTGTCCTCTCCTGTGATTTCGGCATTGATCCAGGTGTCATAGACCACGTCCCCCAGAACGTCGAAATGGTGGCTCCGGGCCAGAGGCGGCAGTTGATCCCCCTCCGGCAGCCGCCGGAAGTCTGCATACCAGCCGTCCCCGAAATCCGACATTGCCCCATCCTGCATCAGCGTCTCATCCTCGTAATCCGGGATGCCCACATCCTCCAGCCAGAAATACCACTTGTCATAGGGGTCGTACACCCCCGCCGGAATCGGATAGGCAATGACGCCGCCCACAATTTCGCTGCCATTGGAAATGACGGCATTGCCATTCTGCTGGAATACGGAATAGCCCTGGGGCAAATCAAAATCAAATTCGGTGTCACCCACCGGAATGGTTGTGCTCACGGCCCATGCTCTCGGCGGAAAAACCATCAGCACCGCCAGACACACGGCCATCAGAATCAGGCTCACCCACCAGCCGTACTTTCCGCCGGTTTTCTCATACTTCTTCACAGGAATGCCTCCTTTGCATTATTTTTCCATAACTTCACTCTATCAAATGTGGCCGGGCTTGTCAACACGCCCCGGCCACTCTTAATAAAAGTCTAAGAAAACCCGGGTAAACCAAGCCACCCGGCAGCCGGGGGGCTGCCGGGTGGGATCAGTCGGATTGGGCAGGCGGTCAGGCCGCTGCCAGAACTGTGCAGATACGGATTTCCTTTGCCGTCTCGCTGAGGTCAAACTGGCCGTCGTCTGCCACGGTGATATGCACCTCGTAGAGGGTATCGGCATCCAGGGTCTCGGGGGTGTCCCCCAGCTCGGTTTGCAGATGCCACATGGCGGCGGGAACCTCCGCCAGTTTTCCCTCGGGCATGTAGGCGTACAGCTTCAGGGCGGCGGCACCACCGGTGAGGCCATTCATACGCAGGGCCACCACCGTATTGGGGTGGACATTTTCAACGGTAACGGTATTCAGCCAACCGGTGACGGTGCCCTGGCCGCCGTCTGCCTGGAACTGCTCCTGGGTCAGGACATTGCGGTGAGCCATGTCCAAATTCACCCGGCGATAGGGCATCTCCGGCAGGTAGACGAAGCGGTCCTGCAGCCGCAGCAGCTCCAGATAGCCGGTGGGGCAATACAGGCTGTTGCCGCTGCTTCCGGCATACATACCGATGGCCATATTGTTATAGCCGAACTTGCTGGCCACGTCCATGGTAAACACGGTCTCTCCGGTTTCAAAATCCAGCATGATATACTGCCACATGCCGGTGCTCAAATCCTGCACATAGCCGTAGACATAGCCGGTAGCAGTGGACAGCTTCATCATGGAGGTATCCCGCAGGTCGTTTCTGCACCAGATGCGCTTCATCTCATAGCCGCTGTCGGTCTTGATGGTATCCACCCGCTCCACGCCGGGCATAATCATGGCGTTGCCCTTGGTCAGCCAGTTGATATCGTAGATATTGGCATAGCTCTGGATGGAGGAATCGCTGTCCTTTGCCGCCAGCTGGGCGCTGCCTGCGCCGAACCAGTTGCACACAATGGTGCTGACGGTGCCCTGGCCGTTGTCATAGACAATGGCGGAGTTGTCCACGGTGACAGGCCCCTCCACCTGGTCAAGAACCGGCATACTGGCAACCACCTGGCCGGTCTTCATGTCCAGAGCCAGCAGGTTCACCGGGTTCTGATTGTCGGTGAACATCACCAAATCCTTTGCAAGGGACGGGGAGCAGCCGCTGCCCCAGGCCAGGCCGCCGCCGGTGGTCTGGTCGCCGGGGGCGCTGTCCTTGGCACCTGCGCTTTCATAGGGGGTACACCACACCTGCTGGATGCCGCCGTTGGCCCGCAGCAGGTAGCAATTCAGATTGGTCAAAATCACTGCGCCGTCCTTGCAGGAGGCGATGCCGTTTTCCACGCCTTCGCCGGGGGTCAGCGGATAGACACTGTCTCTTATACACATCTGACGCTG
>UROL01000085.1 GCA_900549495.1 uncultured Eubacteriales bacterium
GAGCAACTGACTCTTAATCAGTGGGTCCCCGGTTCGAGTCCGTGAAGGTGCACCAACGGCCCGTTGGTCAAGTGGTTAAGACAGAGGCCTCTCACGCCTTTAACATCGGTTCGAATCCGGTACGGGTCACCAGCTTCTTGCAATGAGTGAGAAGGGGAGAGGAAGTTAAAGCCGAACGAGGGCTTTGACATAAAAGAGGATGGGGTAATGCCTCATCTGACATAGTTGGTATTGATTGCGATGAGGGTCCACCTGTTCCCATCCCGAACACAGCAGTTAAGCTCATCTGCGCCGACAATACTTGCAGGGTGACTTGCCGGGAAGATAGGTAATGCCAACACAAAACAAAAAGTCTCGCCAATAGGCGGGGCTTTTTTGCGTCAGTGACGCAGACAATGACGCTACCGACCCTGTACCAATACGTTCGTTCCCTAACCCGCCCGGTGACGATATACGGTGGAAACCAGGGGCGGGGAGCGGGGGATTTTTGAAAAACATACTAATACTTTTAACAGTTTCGTCCTTAGAAAACCTGTATATTGCTGTCGGGTGAGGGCTGGGTTATGGGAAAATAATTGTAAAAGTCCTATAGGCTCTTTGTGCAGGACAATTCTCCCACGAAGTTGCCTTTTGATTTCCAACTTCGGCTTGAAGATTGCTTTTCAGCAAATTAGTGATATAATCAATCATAGAAAAAATCTTTTTGAAGTGAGGTTGCTCTATGAAAGAGATTACTCTGTTCTATGCGACAAACAACAAAAGTAAACTACATAATATGTATTATAGACTAAAGGATTATCCTATCAAAGTAGTTTCTCCTGATGATTTCGGCATACATCTTGACATAGAAGAAAACGGAAAAACAGCCATTGAGAATGCCCTTATAAAAGCAACGGAATATTATAAGATTGTCGGCTTGCCTACAATCGCCGGCGATTCTGGTCTATACATCGAGGGCTTGCGTGCAGAGGAACAGCCGGGACTTTATGTTAGAAGAGTAAATGGTAAAGTTCTTAGCGATGATGAAATGATAGAGCATTATACGAATCTGGCAAGGAAAGCAGGCTGTGAGTGCTTTATAAAATACTTTACGGGAATTGCTCTAATCACAAGCCAAGGAAGATTTACCAAAGAATTTAGAGATACTCCACTAAAGCTATCTCCAGTAGCAAACTCAAATAAGCAACATCGGGGCAATCCATTAGATGCAATTTCTATAATTGAAGATGGAAGATTCTTTAATGAATTGTCTGATGAAGAAAGAGTGTCCTTAGATAAACAAGGTGAAAAAGAATTTACAGATTTTATTATAAGCAATATACTCTAAAAGAAGAGAATGGGGCTGTTAAATAACCCCCAAGAAAATCGCAGACTCTTTCGGCAAAACGATTGACATATTATATAAATTTTATAGTATTGGATGGACGAAATCATGTGGGACTTCACATATTCGTACCTTTTCATTTTAAGGGGGGAGAAAAATCTCAGCGGAACGGCGTTACCGCCAATATAACCATTGCGGTTGAAAATTTATCATAGAAAGTAGAGGAATACACTATGGAAAAATGGATTGTGCGGCTTTTGGCAGCGGTACTGTGCCTGAGCCTTGTGGCTTGCGGCAGCGGCAGTGCAGGAGCCACCCAACTGGGCCTAGATGAACTAAGTGGCTATTGGGTAGCTGATGATGGGGGATGGTTTCGTGTATATGACTATGGGTCTATCCTTGTTTTCGATGGCCCCTATTTTACCAATGAATTCGACTATGCAACAGAGGGAAATAAGCTCATCCTGTCGGCTGATTCCGAAACCAAGCTCGTTTACGAGGTAACCCAGGGCGAGGAAACTTGTCTCATCAGGTATCTTCCCGAGGAAAGTCATGTATTGGAAGATGCTTCACAGTATTATAGCGTACTGTACAATGATTTTTCCGTATATCCTGAATCCTCCACGCATACGGTGGAACTCACTTTGGACAACTGGGCAGATTATCTGGAATTTCAGCCAACCTGCAGGGAATGCTATAACAGTTTTGATGAGCTTACAAATGTTTATCCTGATGGTTGGTTCCTCTGTTTGAAAAAGGATGCGCCGCATATTGTTGTCGGTGTGGCAGATGCAGCCGTTGAATATCGCCTGACAGGGGGCTTCTGCAGATGGTTTCACTATGACCTTGCAACAAAAGAACTCACCATAGGCGAACCTGCTGAAGATAGAGACTACCCATATGGTGACGAAAACGGTGACCGTACTTGGAATGACCGTTCGGATAGGGTATATCTGACAGACAACTTTATCCCATGGGTAGAGCCAATTTGGACAGAGGACACCTGCTCCTTTATTGGTGGAGACTACGAAACAAAAGAAATCACCCGAATCAAAGGTACGCTGACGGTTGTCGACTAAGGAAAGCACACAAGGAGCTGTTAAATAACCTCCGAGAAAATCGCAGACTTTTTCCCAATGCGGAAAGGGTCTGCTTTTTCTTACCCTTGTTAAACAGCTCTTTTCCACACCCAGCTGTATTTATTGGCGTTTGCCTCTATCTTGGTCCCGTCAATTATTTCAATAATTCTTTCCATATCCACTGGTAATTTCAGTTGAATTGGTGTATAATTCATATCTGCAATTTTCATTTTTGTCCGTTCTTTCATGTTACTACAAAACGGCTGCAACCTCAATTGGCTGCAGCCGTTTCTTAATATTTTTGTGGCCAGTGCTCCCGGCGCTGGCCACTGCGTTAGAATGGAACTTTTCGACCAGCCGCAGCGTAAAAATATTTCATCTCAGACTATCTTTTTGCCGTTCTGCTTCGTTATACTAAATGAAAGCGCTTTTAATCTACAGGAGAGGAGGAAAAACATGGACGGCGATTTCCTGCTCCTGCACAGAATGCAAAATGGCGATGATCAGGCCATCGAATCCTTTGTGCGGAAGTATTACCCAAAGATATTGCATTACTGCCACCTACATATCAAGGACTCCTGCTTTGCAGAAGACTTGACCCAGGAAACCTTTGCCCGGTTCTTCCGCACGCTCCATCAGTACCAGCACTATGGGAAGGCTGCAAATTATCTGTATGTGATTGCAGGCAATCTGTGCCGGGATTATTACAGAAAGCCGGAAGAACTGCCCATGGAGGAACTGCCGGAGCATCCTGTCTGCCTGATGGAGTCCCTGGATTTACGGATGGATGTCCATATGGCTCTGGAACGTCTCCCACAGGAACTGTGGGAAGTAACCATCCTGTATTTCTTTCAGGAAGTCAGGCAAAAGGAAATTGCCAAAATTTTGGGTATCGGTCTACCGCTGGTGAAGTACCGGATCAAACGTGCAAAAGAATTATTGACGATATATTTAGGGCCTATCTGAAAACCGTCAACACGCCCAAACAGCGGGTCTTTTCCGCCTGCTGTGCACCATTTTTCCTTGCAATACGCAAAGTATTCCTGCAAAAAAATGGTTTCATCAGGCGAAAAATTCCTCGCTGTTGGTCATATTTCCGGTGTTCAGATAGGCCCTAGGGAAGGAGAATTTTGAATGAAGGAACTCTTTCGTTTTGATGTGGCCTGCGATGAATCCAAAATACAGAAAACCATTGCTGTTTCCAAGGAAGCATTTCTTTCTGAGGAATCGGAAAAAACTATTTCCCACATAGAATTTCTGTATCAGCAGAGTAAGTTCATCAAGAAACGCTGGTGGCTGATGCAAGGGCTGCTGCTTGCCTTTGTATGTTTCTTGCTTAATAACTCAGAAACCGACTTCACCGTGCGCCGTATTCTGGGGCTTACCGGACCGCTGTTTGTAATTCTGATTTATCCGGAAATCTGGAAAAACCGAAGTTGCGATGCTTTGGAAATCGAATGTACAACATTTTATACCCTTCGTTCCGTCTATGCGGCACGGCTGACCCTCTTTGCCGGGGTAGATATGGTGCTGCTGTCAGCATTCTATGCGGTCGCAACCCTGCTTAGCAGAATGACTCTCTGGGAAATGCTTACGCAGTTTATGCTCCCCTTCAATGTGACCTGCTGCATCTGCTTCAGAACCCTTTACAGCAAGCGGATCAATTCTCAGGCACTTTCCCTGCTTCTGTGTATCCTTTGGGCTGGAGTCTGGTCAGTGCTCATTCTGAATGATGCTGTTTTCCATGCCATTTCTGTTCCTGCATGGGTATCTTTGCTGGCTGCATCTGTTTTCTTCATGGGATATACACTCTATCGCGGACAGAGGAAATGGCAAAACATTATGGAGGTGAAACCTTTATGGATTTGAGAATTAGAGACTTAACAAAAGAATTTGGCGACTTCAAAGCCGTTGACCATTTCAGCTATGATTTAAGCTGCGGCGTCTATGGCCTGCTTGGCGTCAACGGTGCTGGTAAAACCACCCTGATGCGGATGCTTACTACCTTGATGAAACCCACATCCGGGCAAATTAGTTGGGATGGAGAAGACGTTTTTGCCATGGACGGCAGATACCGGAATCTTTTGGGATATCTTCCTCAGGATTTTGGGTACTATCCAGACTTTTCCATCTACGACTACCTGATGTATATTGCCACCCTCAAAGGTATACGCCCTGCGGTGGCAAAGCAGCGGGTCAAGGAATTGCTGAAGCAAGTTGGTCTGGTGAAAGCCCGGCACAAGAAAATGAAAACCCTTTCTGGCGGCATGAAGCGCCGGGCAGGTATTGCCCAAGCCATGCTGAACGACCCTAAGATTTTAATTCTGGACGAGCCTACCGCAGGTCTGGATCCCAGCGAGCGGATCCGGTTTCGGAATCTGATCAGCGAGCTTTCAGAGGATCGAATCGTGCTGCTGTCCACACATATTGTATCGGACATTGAGTATATCGCAGGTGATATTCTGCTGATGAAGGACGGCTGCCTTGCCATTTCCGGCACTGCTGAGGAACTCATTGACTCCATGCCAGAACCGGTTTGGAGCTGTACTGTGCCCAAAAGCAAGATCGATGCCTGCCTGAAGGCATACAAAATTGCAAACGTGAAGACGATTCCTGGAGGTGCGGAGCTGCGAATCGTTTCCAAGGGACGACCAGCAGAAGATGCCGTCAGGGTAGAACCAACCTTGGAGGATGTTTTCCTCTGCTATTTTGGCGAAAGGACAGGTGATAGCGATGGTACGGTATGAACTAAAAAAGGTGTTTGGCTGCGTTGGTGGTAAGGTCGCCCTGATATTGTACATTGCCGTCTTGGCTCTGTCCTGTTAGCTATCATCGACTGGCGCATTGAATGCGGAGGTAAAGTGGGTGAATGAGCAGGGGGAGAGCGAATATGGCCCATCTGCTGTCAAGAAACTGCGCCAAGCCCAGAAGGAATGGGAAGGCTGGGTTGATCAGAATACGTTGAGCAGAGTGCTTCAGGAAAATCAAAGGATCAATGCAACACCCGAAGCAAAGTCAGATATTGTGCAGCAGAATGAAATCGCGTATAGCTGGAAACAGGGTTTTGCGCCCATCCGAAAAATTCTGAATGAGTCCTATTCAAATGGCTTCCGGGAGTACGATTATTACACCGCCGACAGGATCACTGCCATCGATGAAGATACCTTTTACGCAAACCGTGAGAAATTACTGAAAAATTGGCTTTATGATGAAACCGATGGTGCTTACTCCAAGTATTCCGAATCGGAGAAGCAGTACATCATTGGGCAGTACAAAGAATTAGAGATTCCCTTCTACTTCACATACCACGAAGGCTGGCATCAGCTGCTGGAAAACGCCGGATATATTCCTTCGCTGGGAATTCTGATTCTGGGTTTTCTGTTGGCTGGCATCTTCTCTAGCGAATTCAAATGGAAAGCGGATGCAGTGTATTTTTCCACCCTTTGTGGCAGGAATAAAGCTACCTCTGCCAAGATCAAGGCAGGTTTTCTGCTGGTAACAGTCCTGTACTGGGGAGCCATGCTTATCTATAGCCTGTTCACCTTGTGCTATCTCGGCTTCGAGGGCGCAAGCTGCGTCATCCAGTGGCAGCTCTGGAAAAGTATCTATAATCTTAATATGTGGCAAGCATGGATGCTGGCTCTCATATCCGGCTACATCGGCAACCTTTTCCTGGCGTTCCTGACCATGTGGATCTCCGCCAAGACAAAGTCTACCGTCTTTGCGGTGACAACCCCGTTTATTCTGATATTCCTTCCCTCTTTCCTGGAGGGAATGGCAAATTGGTTGGATAAAATTCTGAGCCTCATGCCGTCGCACTTGCTGGAACTCTATCAGAATCTGGGTTCCTTCAATATTCTCACCATCTTTGGTAAAGTTCTCCGTACTTTAGATGTCAGCATTCCGCTATATCTGATGCTGACTGCCATATTGATCCCCATGATGTATCTGGAATATCAGAGGAAGAGAGCATAATCATTATAGTTCCATGTGTGATAAGCGTGAAATCAAGAAGGCGGTTTTACACCGTGTATTGAAAAGTCCTTGTCGTGATCGCCATTGCAGGATGCTGGATACCGTAAAACCAGTAAGATGTACAGATACAACGACCCTTCATTTCTTTGCTTGAGTCCATGGGGTAGAGCCAATTTGGACAGAGGACACCTGCTCCTTTATTGGTGGAGACTACGAAACAAAGGAAATCACCCGAATCAAAGGAACGCTGACAGTTGTCGGCTAAGGAAAGCACACAAGGAGCGGGGGGCATGTCCCGCTCCTTTTCCTATCCGTTTCATAGCCCTGTGACAATCCCCTTTCCCTCTGCTTTGCTGAATATGGCAGAGGGGCAGAGTGCCGAAAAGATGTTTGTGGGCAAGGTAAGCGGCAAGAGCACTGACCGAACAGCGTTAAGGAGAAGCCCAACACATTCTGCCCCAGAGTAAACGAAATGGGGCTGTAATCCGGCTCTATCAAACAAGAATCATGATCTAAGCACAAGCGTTCCCCCCTGCATTGCGTTAGCGATGCACTGTGTATCATTCGAGCCCAACAGGCAGCACCAACATCGGCAGGCTTCTGGGCTTGTCATTTGTTATGCCGTTTCTATACTATTTTGCGGGCAAGAAAAATTAAAGGTTTTTTAAGTTGCAAAACGTCTGTTTATGCATTATAATGAAACCAAATCGAATTTCACACCATAAATCCTGGGCATTTTTCAATCTGGCCCAGTGCTTTGTGGATATTTGGGAGGAATCTGTATGCTTTATAGAAACAAATTCGCCTTGGTGGCCGGTGTGCTGGCTTTGTGTGTGGCTGTAACTGCTCTGTCCGGCTGCACCAAAAAGCCCCAGGAGGAGCAGCCTGTCACCACTGCCGTAGAGGCCACCCAGCCTGTCACCACCCCTGCGAATGCCCTGGCCAATGTAGAAGCCGAGGGCAGCCTGTCCTCTTGGGAGCTGTCCGCTATTGTGTGGAGCAGCAGCAACGGTGCAACCGTCGCTTTCACCGGTGTGCCCAGGAATTATGAAAAGGGCCAGTCCGCTGCCTTTGTGGTTCGGCTGGAGGGCAAGGAAGTGGAGAACGTGGCCTGCAAGTGGGACGGCCAGTATTACACCGCCTCCGTTGACCTGGAGGCCGCTGACGGCTACGAATATGAGTGCGTGGTTTTCCCGCCCCAGGGGGTGGGGGAGCACTATACCCTCAGTGACGCCTATGATTCCCTGGTATACATGAAGCGCAGCCTGGATGCCTATTGTAACCTTTATATTTCCGACTTCAAGGTGGAGAACAATACGTTTGTCATCACCGCCGGTTGGGCCAGTGTCCAGCTACCTCAGCTCACCACCGCCGGAAAAGAAGTCAAATTCCAGGGCGCCAAGCTGGTGTTCTCCCTGAACGGTGAAACCGTGGAGTCCAAGGATATTGACCTGCCTCAGGGCGAGGGCCAGGGCAGCCATGAAACCAGCCTGTCCAGCATCAGCTTCACCATGCCTCAGATGGATGATGAATATCAGCTGGATCTTACCCTGGTGGTCACATTGTCCGATGGCCAGGAGCTTACCGCCAACGGCGGCAGCCTGTCTCTTATACACATCTCCGAGCCCACGAGACCGAGGCTG
>UROL01000086.1 GCA_900549495.1 uncultured Eubacteriales bacterium
ACTCCCTCAGTCAGCCCTTGCGGGCTGCCAGCTCCCTCAGAGAGGGAGCCGGGGATGGGCTGTACCATTCAACGTGCCACCCGGAAACCGGGGCTTTGCGGGCGATTTTCATCGCCCCTACGAAAACTCAAAAACCGTTTCCTTTTACCATTCAACGGGGGACACTCCCTCAGTCACGTCCTGGCGGGCGCGCCAGCTCCCTCAGAGAGGGAGCCGGGAAATGGCTTTACCATTTATCCGCCCAGCAGCTTTGTACCATTGATACAGGAGAGACTATGAACGGAATTGTAATCGTTGACAAGCCCCAGGGGTGGACCAGTCAGGATGTGACCGCTCGGCTGCGGCGGGTGTTCGGCACCCGGCGGATTGGCCACGGCGGAACCCTGGACCCTATGGCCACCGGGGTGCTGCCGGTGTTCGTGGGCCGGGCCACCCGGGGGGTGGAGTTCTTTGAACACGCCCGGAAGGAATATGAGGCCCTTCTGCGCCCCGGTATCGTCACCGACACCCAGGACATCACCGGTACCGTGCTGGAAACCGGAGAGGTTGCCCTGGACGATGCCAAAATAGAGGCGGCGCTGGCTGGGTTCCGGGGGGAAATCCTCCAGGTTCCCCCAATGTATTCCGCCCTGAAGGTGAACGGCCAGAAGCTCTGCGACCTGGCCCGGAGGGGAAAGACGGTGGATCGTCAGCCCCGGCCCATTACCATTCATGCCCTGGAATACCTGGGTATGGAGGGCGGCTGCCTGCGGCTGCGGGTGGACTGCTCCAAGGGCACCTATATCCGCACCCTCTGCCAGGATATCGGCCAGGCCCTGGGCTGCGGCGGCTGCATGGAGGCCCTGCGGCGCACCAGAGCAGGGGAGTATACCATCGCCCAGGCCGTCCCCCTTCAGCAGCTGCTGGACAGCGAAAGCCCGGAGCAGTATCTGCACCCGGTGGACAGTATGTTTGCAGACCATCCCATGGTCAGCCTCACCGCCAATCAGGAGCGGCGCTGCCGCAACGGCAATGCCTTCTCCGTCACGCTGCCGGAGGGCACCTATCGGGCCTACAGCCAGGCGGGGGAGTTTTTGATGCTGGCCCGGGTAACCGGGGGCACCATGGAGACCATCAAGAGCTTTTTTGAAGTAGAATGAACAATGTAGTTTTTGCTCTGGGCTTCTTCGACGGAGTCCATGTGGGCCATCAGGCCCTTTTGGAGCAGTGCAGGAGCTTGGCCGGGGAGAACGGCCTGGATACCGGCGCTGTGACCTTCCAGAGCCACCCGGACGCCCTGGTTTTCGGTGCGCCCCCGGTGCTCATCAATACCCCTGCCGATCGGGAGCGGCTGCTGGGGCGCTATGTCCGCCAGGTGGTCACCCTCCCCTTTGACCGGCGGATGCAGGATACCCCCTGGCAGGACTTTTTGGAGCTGTTGCGCCGGGAATACCAGGCCGCCGGGTTCGTCTGCGGGGACGATTTCCGATTTGGCCGCCAGGGCCGGGGCAACGGAGCCCTGCTGGCAGACTACTGCCGGGAGCGAGGCTTGCCCTGGGCAGTGGTGCCGGAGCAGACCCTGGAGGGAATTCGGGTATCCTCTACCCATATCCGCACACTGCTGGAGCGAGGAGACGTGTCCCGGGCCAATCGGTTTTTGGGTCACCCCCATATCCTCACCGGCCAGGTGGTTCACGGCCAGCAGCTGGGCAGAACCCTGGGCATTCCCACTGCCAATCTGCCCTATCCTGACGGACTGGTGGTGCCGAAATCCGGGGTGTATGCCACCAGAATCTGCATAGACGGCGTCAGCTATCCCGCCGTCACCAATGTGGGCACCCGGCCCACCGTCTCCGGCCAAAGCAGGAATGTGGAGAGCTGGATTCTGGACTACTCCGGGGATTTATATGGCCGGGAGCTTACCGTGGAATTTTACCATTTCCTCCGGCCAGAGCGAAAATTCGATTCCCTGGAGCAGATGCAGCAGGAAATTCGCCGGAACGCCCAGCAAACCCGGGCCTATTTTGCAGAGCTTGCATATTCTCTGCCGACACGGTATAATAGCCGCAAGACAGTTTGATTTTTCATAAGGCCACCTCCCCGGGCTGCGCCCGAGGGGCGCAGAGGCCGCCGGATATCCCACCCCTTGGAAAGGAGACAAAACGCCATGGCAAACAGACCGGAAAATATGGACCCGCGCCAACGTCGGCGGGAGGAGCAGCGCAAGCGCCGGAAGAAGCAGCGCCGCCGCCTTCGCCTGGCAGCTGCGGTAATTGTGCTGGGCCTTGCCTGCGGAGCGATTTTCTATTTTGTGCAGGGAACGCCGGAAAATGCCGACGTCTCTTTGCAGAGCTTACCTGTGGCCACCACCGCACCTGCCACAGAGCCCACTGAGCAGACCCGCTCCCGCTGGGACAATGTGACCACCGTCCATGTCCGGGCGGCAGGAGATTTGAACATTACCGATTCCGTGGTGGATTCCGGCCTGGCCGGCAACGGCTACGACTACACCCGGGCCATCCAGGATGTGGCCAGCACCCTGTCCAGTGCGGATTTGACCCTGATGAATCTGGAGGGGAATATCTGCGGCGAGCCCTATGGCACTGCCACCACCTCCGCCCCCAACAAGCTCCTCACCGCCCTGCGGGGTGCGGGTGTGGATGTTTTGCAGGTGGCCAACTCCTGCACCATTAACAATGGCCTTATTGGCCTGAATTCCACCCTGCAATCCATTCGGACGGCGGGAATTGAGCCGGTGGGGGCCTATGCCAGCTCCTCCGAGTTCAAGAAGAGCAAGGGCTATACCATCTGCGAGGTGCAGGGCATCCGCATTGCGGTGGTGGCCTTCACCAAGGGCGTGGGGGGCCGGGGTATGCCCGACGGCAGCGAGAACTGCGTGAACCTGCTCTACACCGACTACGAGAGCACCTACAGCAAGGTGAACACCGACGGCATCACCCGGGTGCTGAAAAACGCCAAGGCGGAAAATCCGGACTTTATCATTGCCATGGTGCACTGGGGCAGTGAGAACAACGACACCATCAGCAAAACCCAGCAGAGCATCATCACCCTGCTGCAAAAGAACGGCGTGGGCCTGATTCTGGGCACCCACCCCCACCTGGTGCAGAAGATAGAATACGACCAGAGCGCAGGTACCCTGGTTGCCTATTCCCTGGGGGACTTCTACGGCGACGGAATCCGCAAGGGCACCAACTATTCCATCATCCTGGATGTGGAGATTACCAAGTACGCCGACAAGAAGACCACCAAGGTCACCGGCTATAGCTATACCCCCATCTACACCGTGGTGGGCTCCCAGTCCGCCGACGGCTTCCAGCGGGTGGTGCGTATCGAGCAGGCCATGCAGGCCTACAACGGTAATTTCGTGGACAAGGTAACGGAAGCCTGTTACAAGGACATGGAATATTCCCTGACCCGCATCGCCGAACGCACCAGCGGCAAGGGATAATTTTTCCGCTCTGGCAGACCTTTGCAATCTACCCCCTCCCCGCTTGCGGGGCGGGGGAAAATCCTGTGTAGGAATCGGCCCGAAGGGGCTTCTAAATAAGGAGAGAGCATGAGAATCCTGTTCGACAGCAAGAAAGCAGAGTTCAAGACCCCCTTCGGGTGCGTCAATCCCGGGGAGAACTGTACGCTGCACCTGCATATCCCCACCTCCGTGGCCACCCGGCGGGCGGAGGTGGTGCTATGCTACGAGGACGGCAATCCCGCCCGGTATGTGGAAATGTACCGCCAGGAGCAGCGGGGGGACTACGATATCTATTGCGGGGAATTCTCCCTGTTCGCCCCGGGGCTGCACTTCTACTATTTCCAAATCCACGACCCCAACGGTATGTTCCGCCTGTTCAAGCAGGGGGACGACACCAATATGGAAGAGGGGGGCCTTTGGCAGCTCAGCTGCATCAGCCCCTACTTTACCACCCCGGACTGGGCTAAGGGGGCCATTATCTACCAGATTTTCCCTGACCGCTTTTGCCGCAGCGGCAGCTGCAACCTCACCGGCAAGCTCCAGCCCTATACCATCCACCAGCGCTGGGACGAGGATGTGGACTGGGCACCGGATGAAAACGGCATTGTCCACAACAACGATTTCTTTGGCGGCAATTTTCAGGGCATCACCGAAAAAATGGACTATATTGCCAGCCTGGGCACCACCATTTTGTATCTGAACCCCATTGGCAAGGCCTTCTCCAACCACCGCTACGACACCGGCGACTACAAAACCCCGGACCCCATGCTGGGCACCGAGGAGGATTTCCGCCGCATGTGCGAGGCGGCCCACGCCCGGGGCATCCACGTCATCCTGGACGGCGTGTATTCCCACACCGGCTCCAACAGCCTGTATTTTGACCGCAACCGCACCTTCGGCGGCAACGGAGCCTACTGCCGCCAGGATTCCCCCTTCTACAACTGGTACACCTTCTATAACTGGCCGAATAACTACCACTCCTGGTGGAATTTCGACACCCTGCCCACGGTGGACAAAATGACCCCGGACTTTATCCACTACGTCATCACCGACGAGGACAGCGTCCTGGCCCACTGGATGAAGCTGGGAGCCGACGGCTTCCGCCTGGACGTGGCGGACGAGCTCCCCGACGAATTCATCCGCATGATTCACGACCGTATCCGGGAAATCAAGCCGGATGCCCTGCTGATGGGCGAGGTGTGGGAGGATGCCTCCAACAAAACCGCCTATGACCGCCGCCGCCGGTACTTTACCAATGCGGAGTTGGACAGCATTATGAACTACCCCTTCCGCAACGCCATCCTGGACTTCATGCGGGGCCGGGACGACGGCTATAACCTGCGGCAGACGGTGATGGCCATTGTGGAAAATTACCCGGCCCAGGTAGTGCCCTGCAATATGAACCTGCTGGGCACCCACGACACCCCCCGCATTCTCACCGCCCTGGTGGACGATTTCGACGGCAGCCGGGAGGAAAAGGCCAACCGCCACCTGAGCCGCAACCAGCTGGAGGTGGCCCGGGACCGGCTGATGATGGCCTCCTTCCTGCAATACACCCTGCCTGGCAGCCCCAGCCTGTACTATGCCGATGAAACCTGCATGGAGGGCTACCGGGACCCCTTCAACCGGCGCACCTACCCCTGGGGCCGGGAGGATACGGAGATTCTGAGCCACTATCGCTGCCTGGGTAAGCTACGCAGCACCCACAAGGCCCTGCGCCTGGGGGATATCTGCTTTACCGTGGCCTCCGACCGGCATCTGGCCTTTACCAGAACCTGGGGCAAGGAGAGCGTAACCATCTACGTCAACCGAAGCGGCGATGCCTGGGACATTCCCGCCGGGCGGGTGGTCTTTGGCAAAAATCTGCAAACCGTGGCAGCCGACTGGCTGACCTTGGCCCCCCGGGGCTTCTGCGTGGTGGAGGGATAAATGGAAGAGGAAAAATTCATCACCGGCTATTGCCGCCAGCTGGATGAGAGCCGCATGGTGTGCATCCTCCACCGGGGAAGCACCCTGGAAGAATGCGACTGCTGCTACGGCAGCTGCCTCTACCAAGCGGAATGCCAGGTAGCGGCTCAAATCCGCCAGGTATTGGAAGAAGAATAACCCCATGTTTCCCATGACCTTTGCGGCCATGGGAAATTTTATATGGTTTTGGCCAGGCGGACAGCCTGGCCAAAAATTGTAAAAGGCATTGCGCAGGCCGCAATGCTCTGCCCGGCCCTTATCCCTCCGTCCCGGCCTTTAGCCGGATTAGGGCCTCTGCCAGAAGCTGGGTGGCCAGGAGGGCTTCCTCCTGGGTGTTTCCGGCGGCACCCACCTCGATAAGCAGGGTGTAGGGGGCCAGATCTTGGTTGAAGCGCTGGGGGCGCAGGGACAGAGGCCGGGTGATGCCCGGGGCCTGGGCTTCCAGAAGCAGCTGCAATTTCAGGGCCAGGGAGAGGTTGTCCTCCCAGCGGGGATTTTCCAGGCCGCTGCGGCCCACCCCCAGCACCGTCATCAGCTGGGCAGCCTCCCGGCCCGCCACCGTCACATGGGTGCCCAGCTGGCGGCCACCCTCCTCGGCGGCGTCCCGGTGGAGATCCAGCACCAGCAGGATGCCGGGGTGGGCCTGGATATTGGCCTGGATGGCTTTCCGGGCCTGGTTGTAGGCGGAATTGTAGGAGGGGTAGTCGTGAAATTCCCGGTCATGCACCGTGGGGATTCCCGCCGCCTCCAAGGCCTCCGCCAGAGCATCCCCGATGCGAAGCATATTGTATGCCTCCTCCAGAGTGTGATAGGGGGCGGTCTGGGCGTAGTCCCCAGCGCCGGGGGTATAGCTCTCGGTGGTGTGGGTGTGAAGAATCAGCACCCTTGGCTCCGTCCCCGCCAGCTGCCAGCTCAGGGGCCGGGTCAGCAGGGCGGCGTAATCCGCCTCCTTGCCCCCGGTGTTGCGGATGTCCATCTCCGCCGCCTGCTCCGGCAGGAAAACCGGCAGGGAGGGCTCCGGCACATAGTCCATGGGGGCGGAGGATTCCTGAGGGAAGGGAAAAGAAGAATGCCGTGCTTCCCGCACGGCATCCGTCTGTATATTTGATGTTTCCGGGAGGGCCTTGAGGAGGGAGACCGCCTTCCCCGGCAGCCCCAGCTCCAATATCCGAAACAGCAGGGTCAAACACACCACACTAACCCCAAACCTCTGGGCACTTCGGTATTGCTCCAATACAATTCCTCCTGTAAAGTGTCATTCCCGCAGGGGCTTTTTCCATTTTGGCCTGGTTTTCAGCTCCATGCGGAGATTGCGGAAGAAGTCCTGCATCAGCGCCTGGGCCTGCTGCTCCATCACCCCGGCCTCCACCGTGGGATGGTGGTTGAAGGCCATGTCAAACAGGCTGCACACGCTGCGGCAGGCGCCGAATTTGCTGTCCGAGGCGCCATACACCACCCGGGGGATCCGGGCGTTGATGATGGCCCCGGCGCACATGGGGCAGGGCTCCAGGGTGACATATAGCGTGCATTCCCACAGCCGCCAGCCCCCCAGTGTCTGGTTGGCCTGGTGGATGGCTTCCAGCTCTGCATGGGCCAGGGCGGATTTGTCCCCCTCCCGGCGGTTGCGGCCCCGGCCTACAATTTCCTCTCCCCGCACGATTACGCAGCCCACCGGCACCTCACCCTCTGCCCCGGCCTCCCGGGCCAGAGCCAAGGCCTGGGCCATGTAAAAAGAATCGTCCATATGGCTTCCTCCTGCCGTCCCCACCAGTATGGCACGCTTCCTGCGAAAAATCAGCCGAAGCCGGGAGACGTTTCATAATATTTCTTCATTTCCTTCCGGGCTTTTTCCACAGCTTCCTCCAGCTCCCGGGCGCTCATCCGCAGTACGCCGCTGCGGAAGCTGGAAAGCTGCACCAGATTATCAGAGGATGCCACCCGGACGGCGTAGCTGCTGCCAATCTGGTCTGCCAATTCCTCGATGTACCGGTCTGCGGTCTGCCCCTGGGGTGTGTATACCACCTGAATGCAGCCTGCCTGGGTTTTCTCGCCGGGGTTTCCCTGCTGCTTGTAGCCGTCGAACACCACCACCAGCTTGATTTTTGTATAGCCGGCATAGCTGGAAAGCCGGTCACACAGCAGCCGCCGGGCGGCATCCAAATCCTCCTGGGCAAGTTTTTTGGTCTCTTCCCAGGCGAAAATCATATTGTAGCCGTCCACGATGATGTAGCGCCCCTTGGGGGGCTTGATGGCTATCTCCTCTGTTGCCGGGCGGCTCCGGGGGGCGGTGTACTGGGCCCGGCGGATGGGGCCGAACTCCCGCTCCATGATTCTTTTCAGCTCCCGGTCGTCAATGCTGCCCCGCTGGATAATCTGGGGAGGCTTTTCCTCTTTCATGCCGCTTTCCAGGTGCATATACTCCTTCACCTGGTGCCACTTTACGTTGAAGCCCGCCCCATGGGCGCAGAAAACGGAGTCCGGGGTGTTTTCCAGATCTGCCTCCGGGTCATAGTTGGCCTGTCTCTTATACACATCTGACGC
>UROL01000087.1 GCA_900549495.1 uncultured Eubacteriales bacterium
GCACGGTGCGGCGGGTTTCCGGGGTGCTGCCCATGGTGCTGGCCGCCAAGCGAGAGGGCATTCAGCGGGTCTTCGTCCCTGCCGAAAACGCCGCCGAGGCCACCCTGGCCCATGGGCCCGCCATCTACCCCATTGCCAGCGTATCCCAGCTGGTGGACGGACTGAACGGCCTGACCGAATTGCAGGAGGAGCCCATCTGGGTACCCACCCAGGAGAATGTGCCCCAGCTGGATTTTAAGGATGTACTGGGGCAGGAAAAGGTGAAGCGATCCCTGGAGGTGGCGGCAGCCGGGGGGCACAATGTGCTGCTTATCGGCCCGCCGGGCTCCGGAAAAAGTATGCTCAGCAAGCGGCTGCCCTCCATTTTGCCGGACATGACCTGGGAGGAGGCCCTGGAGGTCACCCAAATCTACTCGGTGCTGGGGCTATTGAACGAGCGCCATCCCCTGGTTTCCCGCCGTCCCTTCCGGGCCCCCCACCACACGGTATCCAACGCCGGACTGGTGGGCGGCGGAAGCAACCCCATTCCCGGGGAAATCTCCATGGCCCACAAGGGAGTTCTCTTCCTGGACGAGCTGCCGGAATTTCGCAAGGACAGTCTGGACCTGATGCGCCAGCCCCTGGAGGATGGGCAGGTCACCATTTCCCGGGTCTCCGGCACCGTCACCTACCCCGCCGAATTTATGATGGTGTGTGCCATGAACCCCTGTAAGTGCGGATGGTACGGTGACCCCAGCGGGCGATGCCATTGCAGCGAGGCCGCCGTGCAGGCCTACCAGAGCCGCATTTCCGGGCCCATGCTGGATCGGATTGACATCGTGGTAGAGGTCACCTCGGTGCAGTATGAGGATTTGCGTGCAAGAGCTGAGGGGGAGCCCTCCAGCGCCGTCAAGCAGCGGGTGGACGATGCCCGGCGCATCCAGAACCGGCGCTTCGGAGAGGCCCGGGGGATGTGCAACGCCCGCATGGGCCCGCAGGAAATGCGCGCCCACTGCGCCCTGAACCCGGATGCGGAAGACCTGATGAAGCTGGCCTTCGAGAGCATGGGGCTGACCGCCCGGAGCTATGACCGGATTATCCGGGTGGCCCGCACCGTGGCCGACCTGGACGGCAGTCCGGACATTCAGGCCCAGCATATTGCCGAGGCCATCCAGTACCGCTCGGTGCAGATTGGCAACCGGGGCTAAGAACCTTTCAGGAGGAACGAGCGTGAATATTTGCTATCACGACATTTGCATCCGGGATGCACAGCAGAAGGACTGTGCCCAGCTGGCCGCCTGGTGGAACGATGGGGCGGTAATGGCACATGCCGGATTTCCCATGGGGCTGGGAACCACTGCGGCGCAGATTGCACAGCAGATTGCCGCCGACACAGATGCCACCCGGCGGCGGCTGATGGTAGAATATCAGGGCATCCCCATTGGCGAAATGTGCTTTTGTGTATCCGACAACACCAAATACGAAATCGGCATCAAAATATGCGAGCCCCTATACCAGGAAAAGGGATTGGGGCGGGTGATTCTCAGTATGTTGATTGGGGAGCTGTTCCGCCGGGGCGCAACCCTCATTTTCCTGGACACCGATTTAAGAAACACCCGGGCGCAGCACGTTTATGAGCTGCTCGGCTTCCAAAAGGCAGGTGTCCGGCTGAATTCCTGGAAGGACCAGCTGGGGGCCCTGCAATCCGCAGTTGATTACCGGCTGACATACAAGGATTTTCGCAACTATACATTATCAGGAACCCAATAAAAGGAGGCAACAGAATGAAACAGTCCACTTTTGCAAGGATGTGCATCCGACTGGCATCGGGTGCCCTGGCGCTTTTTCTGTGCATCGGCACAGCCATAGCCATCGGTGTGCCGGAACGAGATTACCACGCCGAAAATCCATATATGGAGTTGGCCATTGACCAGGCCCGGGAGGGAATTCATCACAACCACGGCGGCCCCTTTGGCAGTATCATTGTAAAAGACGGAAAGGTCATCGGCCAGGGACACAATATGGTGCTTGCCAACAACGATTCCACTGCCCATGGGGAAATCACCGCCATCCGGGATGCGGAGGCAAATATCAAGAGCTTCGACCTGACCGGTGCGGTGCTGTATACCACCGGTGAGCCCTGCCCCATGTGTCTGGCCGCCTGTCTGTGGGCAAATATTGACAAAGTGTATTATGGCTGCACCATCGAAGACAACGCCATCATCGGCTTCCGGGATGAGGCCTTTGATGCCATGTTCGGCGGCAGAGAAGCCTTCCGGGACTATTTGGTTGAAATGGACCGGGATGCCTGCCTGAAGCTGTTTGAAGAATATACCAGCCTGGACATGGATAAATATTGACCTTCGGAGAAGCGCATAGGAAGCAAAACCCCGTTGGGAAACAGCGTAAGGAGAAAATCCATATGGGTCAGAGCAAGCGGCAAGCGCCTGCATGGGCAGTGATTGCCCTTGCCTATTTTCACCGGTACGGATGGATTCTGCTGATGCTGATTTGCACAGGGGTCTGGAGCAGACAGCTTGTGGGCATCATGGGCGGCTTTATGGTGGTGGTTGCCCTGTGGTCGTTCGTGGGGTATAAGCTGGAATGGCGGCATATTTACTGCTCCTACCAGGAGGCAAACCACCAGAAAATGACCCCCAATTTCATCCGCTGGCATACCGTCAAGAAAAGCGATGCCTACGGCGTGCCCATTGTGCTCTTGATTTTGGGTGCTGCGGCGTTGGCTGTACAGATAATTTACGGTTGAACAAGGGGCGGCATGGCTGCACCATGGAGGGCAGCGCCATCATCGGCTTCCGGGACTATTGAATGGAGAACACAATATGAAACGAACCAATATGCTCAAAGAACTCACCCACAACTGGAAGGGCTGCTGCGCCAAGGCTGCGCTTTTTGTGTGTGCATGTCTGCTCCTCAACTGGTATCAGGCGCACAGCGCCCCCTCTCCCCTGGCCGGGGAGGAAGCGCCGGAGCAGGGGGCGCACTAATTCCAATACCGCCCTAAACCCATCTGACATGGGAGAAAGGGCGTTTCTCCCCCGCTTCCGGGCCGAAACCGTCCGCCCCGGAGGAGAAAACCATTTTCATTCCCGGGAGACACCGAAAATTTTACAACCCCAGCCGGAACATCTTGTACCTTTCCACTAAAAATTGCACTATATATGGATTTTCGCCTTTACAAACTGGTGCAAAGATGGTAGAATGTATGCGACAAAATCTGAATTACTTTAGGAGGTATTTCATTTTGGCAAGAAAATTCAAAACCATGGACGGCAATACTGCTGCCGCCCACGTCAGCTATGCCTTTACCGAGGTTGCTGGTATTTACCCCATCACCCCGTCCAGCCCCATGGCTGACAACGTTGACCAGTGGGCTGCCGCTGGCCGCAAGAACATCTTCGGCGACACCGTCAAGGTCGTTGAGATGCAGTCCGAGGCCGGTGCTGCCGGTACCGTTCACGGCTCTCTGGCCGCCGGTGCCCTGACCACCACCTACACTGCTTCCCAGGGTCTGCTGCTGATGATCCCCAACATGTACAAGATTGCCGGTGAGCTGCTGCCCTGCGTGTTCCACGTTTCTGCACGTACCGTTGCCACTCAGGCTCTGAACATCTTCGGTGATCACTCCGACGTGTATGCCTGCCGTCAGACCGGCTTCGCCATGCTGTGCGAGACCAACGTGCAGGAAGTTATGGACCTGGGCGCTGTCGCCCATCTGGCCGCCATCGAGGGCCGGGTTCCCTTCATCAACTTCTTCGACGGCTTCCGTACCTCCCATGAGATCCAGAAGATCGCCATCTGGGACTACGACGACCTGAAGGAAATGGTGAACATGGACGCTGTGGATGCATTCCGCAAGCACTCCCTGAACCCCGAGCGCCCCGCCATGCGTGGCTCCCACGAGAACGACGATATCTTCTTCCAGCACCGTGAGGCCTGCAACAAGTACTACAACGCTCTGCCCGCCATCGTTGAGAAGTACATGGGCAAGGTCAACGAAAAGCTGGGTACCAACTATCAGCTGTTCAACTACTACGGCGCACCCGATGCCGAGCGTGTGATTGTTGCCATGGGCTCCATCAACGACGTGGCCGAGGAAGTCATCGACTACCTGAACGCCCACGGCGAAAAGGTGGGCCTTGTCAAGGTTCGCCTGTTCCGGCCCTTCTGCGCTGAGAAGCTGCTGGCTGCCATCCCCGCCACCGCCAAGAAGATTGCCGTCCTGGACCGCACCAAGGAGCCCGGCTCCCAGGGTGAGCCCCTGTACCAGGATGTGGTCATGGCTCTGGCCAAGGCTGGCCGCAACGCCACCGTCATCGGCGGCCGCTACGGTCTGGGCTCCAAGGACACCCATCCCGCTTCCGTCTTTGCCGTCTACGAAGAGCTGGCTAAGGACGCTCCCAAGCACGAGTTCACCGTAGGCATCGTGGACGATGTGACCAACCTGTCCCTGGACGAGAAGGTCTCCCCCAACACTGCTGCCGAGGGCACCATCGAGTGCAAGTTCTGGGGTCTGGGCGGCGACGGCACCGTTGGCGCCAACAAGAACTCCATCAAGATTATCGGCGACCACACCGACAAGTACGTACAGGCCTACTTCCAGTACGACTCCAAGAAGACCGGCGGTGTCACCGTTTCCCACCTGCGCTTCGGCGACAAGCCCATCAAGTCCCCCTACTACATCAACAAGGCCGACTTCGTGGCTTGCCACAACCCCAGCTACATCACCAAGGGCTTTAAGATTGTCCAGGACGTGAAGCCCGGCGGCGTGTTCCTGATTAACTGCCAGTGGGATCTGGCCGAGCTGGAGCACCATCTGGATGCCGCCTCCAAGCGCTACATTGCCCAGAACAACATTCAGCTGTACACCATCAACGCCATTGACCTGGCCATCAAGGTGGGTATGGGCAAGCGTACCAACACCATTTTGCAGTCCGCTTTCTTCTCCCTGGCAAAGGTTATGCCCGCAGAGGATGCCGTCAAGTACATGAAGGACGCTGCCGAGCACTCCTACCTGAAGAAGGGCCGTGACGTTGTTGAGAAGAACTGGAACGCCATCGACGCCGGCGCTACCGCCTTCGTCAAGGTTGACGTCCCCGCTTCCTGGGCTACCGCCGAGAACAACCACGCCGAGGCCGCTCTGGAGGGCCGCCCCGAGACCGTGAAGATTGTCAAGGAAATCCTGACCCCCGTGGGCAAGATGGACGGCTACAGCCTGCCTGTTTCCGCTTTCGAAAACCTGCCCGACGGCCAGTTCCCCCTGGGTGCTTCCGCATACGAGAAGCGGGGCGTTGCCGTCACCGTTCCCCACTGGGACGAGACCAAGTGCATCCAGTGCAACAACTGTGCCTATGTCTGCCCCCATGCTACCATCCGTCCCATCGCCCTGACTGCCGAGGAAGCCGCTGCTGCTCCCGCCAACGCACGTCTGGTGGATGTGAAGGCCGGTAAGGGCAAGGGCGTTTACAAGTACACCATGGCCGTGTCTCCTCTGGACTGCATGGGCTGCGGTGTCTGTGTCGGTGTCTGCCCCACTCAGGCCATCACCATGGTTCCCCAGGAGCACGAGCTGGCTGAGCAGGAGGTCTGGAACTACATGGTTGACCACGTGTCCGAGAAGAAGGATATGCAGGACAACACCGTGAAGGGTTCTCAGTTCCACAAGCCTCTGCTGGAGTTCTCCGGCTCCTGCGCCGGCTGCGCCGAGACCAGCTATGCCCGTCTGGTGACCCAGCTGTTCGGTGACCGGATGTACATCTCCAACGCCACCGGTTGCTCCTCCATCTGGGGCGGCCCCGCTGCTACTGCTCCCTACACCGTCAATGCTGAGGGTCACGGTCCCGCATGGGCCAACTCCCTGTTCGAGGACAACGCAGAGCACGGCCTGGGTATGTACACCGCACAGGCTGTCATCCGTGAGTCCCTGGCCAACAAGGTCAAGGCTGTGATGGAAAATACCGTTGACGAAGACCGCAAGGCTGCCTGCCAGAACTGGCTGGACACCTTCAATGACGGCGAGGCCAACAAGGCCGCTACCCGTGCCCTGGTTGCCAACCTGGAGGCTCATGTCTGCTGCGACACCGTGAAGGACATCCTGTCCAAGAAGGAATACCTGTCCAAGAAGTCCGTGTGGATCTTCGGCGGCGACGGCTGGGCATACGACATCGGCTTCGGCGGCGTTGACCATGTGCTGGCTTCCAACAAGGACGTCAACGTGTTCGTCTTCGATACCGAGGTTTACTCCAACACCGGCGGACAGGCCTCCAAGGCTTCCAACATCGGTCAGGTTGCTCAGTTCGCTGCCTCCGGTAAGGAAACCAAGAAGAAGTCCCTGTCCGAGATTGCCATGAGCTACGGCTATGTGTACGTCGCTCAGGTGGCCATGGGTGCCAACCCCGCTCAGACCATCAAGGCCATCACCGAGGCTGAGGCCTACCACGGTCCTTCCCTGGTTATCGGCTACGCTCCCTGCGAGATGCACTCCATCAAGGGCGGCATGACCAACTGCCAGGCTGAGATGAAGAAGGCTGTGGAATGCGGCTACTGGAACCTGTTCCGCTTCGACCCCTCCAAGGAGACCGGCAAGTTCACTCTGGACTCCAAGGCTCCCAAGGGCGGCTATCAGGAGTTCCTGATGAACGAGGCTCGCTACAGCCGTCTGACCCGTGAGTTCCCCGAGCGTGCAACCGACCTGTTCGCCAAGAACGAGGCTGCCGCCAAGGAGCGCTACGAGCACCTGCTGAAGCTGGTTGAGATGTACAAGGACTAATTCCTGACATGTAATACCCCATCCCTCCCCCGCATTTTTGTGGGGGAGGGATTTTTACAAGGAGGATATATTATGAGCGACACCTGCACCGTCATCGACATTTCCGGGGACTACGCCATCATCCGCTACGACAGCACCGGCGCAGAGGGGCAGGTTGCCCTGGCACTGCTGCCCGAGGGGCTGAACGTGGGCGACCGGCTGAGGCGGGAATTTTTTGACTACGAGAAAATCTGAACCCTTCTTCTCGATGCCCGGCTGTGGCTTTCCCCCGCCGGGTGCGGAAGGAATCCGCATAAGCAGGAGGCGGAGGGCGGTTATGGCAACATTCACAGACAATGTGGGAAATGCCGGGGCGGAATCGTCTTTCTGCTTTCTTGACGAAAATCGTGGAATTATGCTATAATTTAACCAGAGCTTGTTCCTATCCCCACACACATGGGGTTCGTACACTCGTCCGTGTGGGCTGTTCCGCCTGACGCCGTCCTGCGGCGTCCCTTCCAGGGTGCGCTGTAATTGCAGCGTCGCATCAGGTGAGCATGTCCACTTTGCTTTTTCTTGAGGAGGTTCACATGAAGAAAGTCGGTATTGTGATGGGCAGCGACAGCGACCTGCCAATTCTGCGAAAGTCCATGGACACCCTGGACGAGCTGGGCATTCCTTACGAGGCCCACGTCTATTCCGCCCACCGCACCCCCGAGCAGGCACGGCAGTTTGCTCTCCACGCCCGCGAAAACGGCTTCGGCGCAATCATTGCCGCAGCCGGTATGGCTGCACACCTGGCTGGGGCCATTGCAGCCAATTCTACCCTTCCTGTCATTGGGATTCCCTGTAAATCCACCACTTTAGACGGCATTGACGCCCTTTTGTCAACAGTCCAGATGCCCTCCGGCATTCCTGTAGCCACTGTTGCCATCAATGGAGGCGTCAATGCCGCTTTGCTTGCCGCCCAGATTCTGGCCGTCGGCGATGAAGCCCTGGCTGCCCGGCTGGATGCCAAGCGAGCCGCCGACAGCGAGAAGGTGCTCAGCAAGGATGCCGCCCTACAGGCAGAGCTGAGCAAATAAGGAGGAGTTCACATGGGTGGTTTCTTTGGCGCTGCATCCCGCCGCAACTGTGTTCTGGATGTATTTTTCGGCACGGACTATCATTCCCATCTGGGCACTCGCCGGGGCGGCATGGCCGCCTGGGACAAGGA
>UROL01000088.1 GCA_900549495.1 uncultured Eubacteriales bacterium
CCTCGGTCTCGTGGGCTCGGAGATGTGTATAAGAGACAGGTACAGCAGGCAAATCAAAATCAACGCATCGCTATACAGGGAATTGAAAAACACCAGATAGGAGATATCCGAGAAAATCAGCACCCCCAGCGCCGTAACCACCAGAGCCTCGGAGAAGTAGCACACCCGCTCCACCCCGGCTTTCAGCACCAGAAATACGGCGGGGAGATACAGCGCCAAATACACCAGGGCCAGAAACCGGACATCAAACTGCCCATCGGCTGTAACCAGGGTATCCAGCGCTATGGCGGCGTAGACGAAGAGATTCTGGGTGCTGTGTATCGGCTGGCCGGTGCGGGAGGTTTCATACACCCGGGTGAAAAATTCGTTGGAGGCAAACAGCGCCGGGTCCTCCCCCTGGTCGGCCTGCCGGTAGCTCAGGCCGTATTCCTGCATCTTCTGGTTGCCGATGCTGTCGTTGGCCATGCCCAGGTAGGCGGGGGTAAACAGGGAAAACACCGCCACCGCCAGGCAGACCGCCGTGCCAATCAGGGCCATAGCCGCAGGGGTATATCGCTTGGCCATCCAGCTGTTGAAGTGCTGCCGCTTCTTCCAAAGGGCTGCCAGAAATCCGGCAAAGCGAAGAATCCATTCCCAAATCCATTTTACGGTTTTCATTCCATCCACCCCTGCTGACGCAAGCGGGAAGTCTCCGGGCCATATCCCCAGGGTGCCTTCCTATAAAAAAGAGAGGGAGACACAATGCCCCTGCTTCGCAAGTTTGTGGCCCCCTTCCTTCAAAATAAATAACGAAACACACGAAATATTATAGCGCAGTTTCCAACCCGGTGCAAGAGGAAATTACCTTTTCTCGTCAAAATCCGGTGTATTTTTGCAAGGAACATGCAAATTCAAATTTCTGCACAACTTTGCGGCCACTTGCCTTTTCCGGAAAGGATGCACGGTCTGTACACAATTTCGCTTTATTATAGCACAGGCAAAAGAAAAAGGGAACTGTACTACAGTGCAAAACCGCCATACAGTTCCCTGTTTTTTACATTGATTTTTCCTGGTTCTGCTGCCCGGAGATAAGATATTCCTTCTCCTCCCGGGTCAGCTTTTTAACTGCCAGTTCCCGCCGCAGCGCATCGCAATGGCTGGGACATTGCTCCAGGTATACCAGAGCAGCGTCAGATGTGTATAAGAGACAGGTGCATAGCCAGCCGCTTCTGGGCATCCACCGCAATGCCGGTATACAGTGTTCCGTCGCCGCAACGCAGAATATAGAGCTGCCAGGGCTGATCCATCAGTGTTTTCTCCATAGTACCAGCCCCCGGTTCAGCAGACGGTCCAGCAGCAGGAAGGTCACATTGCCCAGCAGCAGCATCACTGCCAGCATTCCTATCCCAGTCTGCCGGAACTCCTGGCTCAGCTCCGGCAGCCCTAGCAGCCTCAGCAGGATAAAATACATCACCCCGACGCTGACATTGAACAGCAGCAGCTTCCATAGCCAGCCCAGATGCAGCTTATCCATTTTCGGCTTCACAATTGGGTAATATCCCAGGAAGAGAAAGGCAGCAGCCGCCTCCTTATCCGCAGACAGCAGGGCGGACAGGATTGTCACAGCCCCATACCAGGCCCAGGCCACCCGCTCCCCACAGCCCAGCAGCACCACCTGCAGCAGCAGGGCGCAAACCATGGGGCTGACATAGGTCAGGATGGGAATCAGGCCCCCCAAGCTCATAACAACCACCGCCAGGGCCGCCAGCACACCCCCCAGGGCCATCCGGGAGGCGGGGGTTTTTCTTTTTTCGTTCACAGTAGCTCCTCCGTTTGTTGTCTATTCTGCACAAAATGTCCAGATATTTTTTCCAGCTCTTATTGACATATTTCCATTTTTCCGCTATATTATGGGTGTGATCCATTCCCAAAGGAGGAATACAGCATGGAAGATTACAGTGCAATGATTCGCAGAACGTTCCAGCAGGGCAGTGTTCTGGATGCCGAGACGCTTTTTCAGGCGTTCCTGCGTAACGCCTTCCCCACCTTCCATTTCCGCCGGTTAGAGGTCATCAGCTTTAGCCGGGGGGAGATACAAACCATGGAGGGCAGGAGCTGGAACCATGTTTTCCACATCACCAAGGACACCCTGTCCGGCAGCCCCGTCTGGCGGGTGGAATGCCACCGGGTCACCATGGGCGAGACCCCGGATAAGCAGGTCTATCTGGACTATCTGACCCTGGGCTTCGTCAGCTATGCAGAAAAATAAGTGCCTCAACAAAAATGTGGCTCCCAAGGGAGCCGCATTTTATTTTTGCCGGTCTGCCTGGATAAGCCGCTTCATGGCCTCGATACCCACCCGGACGGCACCGGTGGTATCCTCGGTGAGCTTCATAAACATACCGGCCTTCTCCCGCTCCTGGTTCCAGATTACATGGAAGCAGCTGCCGCAGCGCACATGCAGCGCCGCTGCCACCACAAAGAGGGCGGCGGACTCCATCTCGCTGGCCTTGACCCCCAGACGCTTCCAGCTGTCCCATTTTTGCAGCAGGTCGTAGTACACCGGGGATTTCTCCGGGCTGTGCTGGCCATAGAAGGAATCCTTGCACTGAACCACACCCACATGGGTACGATAGCCCAAAGCCTCGGAGGCCTCTTTCAAGGCGGCGGTAACGCCGAAGTCCGGGACAGCGGGGAACTCTATGGGGGCATACTCCAGGGAGGTATGCTCATAGCGCACTGCGCCGTTGGCTACCACCACATCCCCGGGCTGCACGTCCAGGTCGATGCCCCCGCAGGTACCCACCCGGATAAAGGTGTCCGCCCCAATGTTGCATAGCTCCTCCATGGCAATGGAGGCGGAGGGGCCGCCGATGCCGGTGGAGCAGACGGATACCTTCTCCCCGCAGAGGTAGCCGGTGTAGATATTATACTCCCGGTTCATGCCCACATGAACGGGATTGTCGAAATAGGATGCAATGGACTCGCACCGCCCCGGGTCACCGGGGAGGAACACATAGCGACCCACGTCCCCCTCTACACAGCGAATATGAAACTGCTTGCCGATATTCTGCATGGCGATAGCTCCTTAATGATAAATTGGTGCTTTTATTTTAGCACAATCATCCAATTTTTGCAAGTATTTAGCCATGTTCTCGGAAGAATTGACGAACTGCCTTTTCATACCCCTCCCTGTCATAGAAATAGCTCATGCCGTGACCGGCCCCGGGCACAATCAGCAGCTGCTTCGGTGCCTGGCAGGCGGCATAATTTTCCAGGGTCATGGCCGCAGGGACAAAGGTATCGTCTGCCCCATGGATAAAAAGGATTGGCGTGCGGCATTCCTTCATGGCATCCAGAGTGGAATAGGCATCGGATTTTATTGCAATTTTCCGGCGGCATAGGGCATCTACATGCCCCCGGCGGTGACGGTAGGGCATATGCAGGTTATGCTCGCTGATATGCTGCCACTCCGCCTGGGCAGAGGTAAAGCCGCAGTCGGCAATAATGCCTGCTACGTTCTCCGGCAGCTCCGGAAATCCCGAGGCCATCAGCACCGTGGATGCTCCCATGGAAATTCCCGCCAGGTAGATGGGGCTGGCGGCAAAGCCCGCCGAATTCAGCCACCGCACCCACTCCAGGCAGTCGAATCGTTCCACCATGCCGAAGCCCATGTATTCCCCGCCGCTTCTGCCCTGCCCCCGCTGCTCGGCGTAGAGCGCCGTGCAGCCGGAATCCCGCAGGAAGTCCCCGATTGCCCCGAAATCCCTGGCCCAGCAGGAGCGCCAGCCATGCATAGCCAGTACCACTCGCTTGGCCCCCTCCACACGGAACAGGTGCCCCACCAGGGTGGTTCCGTCCCCGCCCCGGATGTGGATTACCTGGTGGGGGGCTGTCTCCAGCTTCTGCTGCATCCGGCGGCAATGGGCCATAATTTCTTCGTCTTTCAGATTGTCCCCCTGCATCCTTCTGCTCTTTTTCTCCAGCGCCTTTGGCTCCCTGCGATCCAGGGCGGCCCCAACCATTTTCCGGTCAAAGGCCCGAGAAATTCCCCGGTGAATCAATGCCGCCGTAGCTGCCGAGGCGCAGGCCCCCAGAAGGACTTTTTTCCCTGTCACATTCATATCCATACTCCCTTTCGGAATAAAGGATACCCAATTTTATAAAGAAGCCATCAAAAAGAACCTGCCCGCAGGACGGACAGGTTCTTGCCATGCATATTGCCTCAGCAGCAAGGGGCGAATTTGCCGGGGCCGCTTAGCGGGCTGCCCCCACCGGGGTGGGCTGCTCCTCCGGGTTCTTGTAGGTGGGAACCACAACCTTCATAGCAATTCGCACCTGCTCGTCATCATCTGTCGCAATGGCCCGGCGCAGCAGGGCCAATTTCTCTTTCAGCTCCTGCATGGTGGTGGGCACATCCCGCTCCACGAAAATCAGGTCGTTGTCGGTTCTGTCCAGCTCCTCGGTTTTTACCAGAAGCTCTTCATACAGCTTCTCTCCGGGACGCAGGCCCGTTTCTACAATTTTGATTCCCTGGCCACCGGACAGGCGAATCATGTTCTTTGCCAGGTCCATAATGTGCACCGGCTTGCCCATATCCAGCACAAAAAGCTCACCGTTCTTGGCCATGGCACCGCTGGTCAGCACCAGCTGGGAGGCCTCCGGTATGGTCATAAAATACCGGGAAATCCGCCGGTCTGTCAGGGTAATGGGGCCGCCGGAGGCAATCTGCCGCTTGAACAGAGGAATCACAGAGCCCGCCGAGCCCAGCACATTGCCAAACCGGGTGGCGCTGTATTTCACCCTGCCGTCGATGCTGTAGGCCTGGACAATCATCTCGCACAGCCGCTTGGTGGCCCCCATCACGTTGGTGGGATTCACCGCCTTGTCCGTGCTGACCATCATAAAGCGCTCTGTCCCATAGGACTCGCAGCACTGCACCACATTCAGGGTGCCGAACACGTTGTTCTCCACCGCCTCGATGCAGTTATTCTCCATCAGGGGCACATGCTTGTGGGCCGCTGCGTGAATCACAATATTGGGGCGGTACTTCTGGAATACCCTGGAGACGCCCTCTTTATTGGTGATGCTGACAATCTCCACCTGCAAATCCAGCTTCGGGTAGGCAATCTTCAGCTCCTGTTGGATGTCATAGGCGCCGTTTTCGTATACGTCCAGGACAATCAGCTGCTTAGGGCCGAGCTTTGCAATCTGGCGGCACATCTCGCCGCCGATGGAGCCGCCGCCGCCGGTAATCAGGATGACCTTGTCCCGGTAGTATTCCGCTGTCCGCTGGTCCAGCACATAAATGGGCTTGCGGAAAAGCAAATCCTCAATATCAAATTCCCGGAGCTGCTTGTGTTCCCCTGCATTCTGCATGGTGGGCACATCGTAGATTTTAACCTTGTAGCCCGCCCCGGCGTAGGTCTCGAAGAGGCATTTCTTGGCGGTCTCGTCCAGGTTGGGAATGGCGAACACCACCTCCTGGATTTCCATATCCCGCATATGGGCCAGGGTGGCGCTGCTCTCCGGCAGCACCGGAATATCCCGAATGTCCCGGCCCACCTTCTCCCGGTCAATGTCGATGAAGCACCGGGGGATATAGGCTGCCCCGGGGTTATTCAGCAAATCGTCTGCCAGGCTGACCCCCACCCGACCGGCACCGATGATGGCAATCTTGATACGGTTGGAGTGCTCTGAGCGTTCCCCCAGCACCTCTTCCCCGGCAAACAGCCGCAGAAGGGCCAGCAGAAAGCGCCCCAGGGGCGTGGAGCTGTCACCGCACTTATAGGCATAGCGGTAAATCATACGAATGGCCAGCGCCCCCAGCAGGTTGGTGCAGCAGATGGCTGCCAGCCGGGAAAAGGGAATGGGGTCAGGAATCAGCGCCCGCTCCAAGATGTAATTGAAGGCAAAGGCCACGGCATCCGTCACCAGCAGGCGCATATAGCACTGAATGCCGCCGTAGCGCCAGACCTGGCCGTAAATCTTCCCAAAAAACCGGGCTGCCGAGACACAGACAAAGGTCAGGATCATGTGGTAGGCCACGCTGCTTTTCTGCACCTTTTCACCGGAGAATACCAGAAGAAGCAGCTCCACCAGGGCCATAATTGCCACGTCGTAGACAAAAAGAGGCCACCTTATATTTTTGTATTTCTTCAAAGCGCTCATCCTCACACCGGGCAGCTTTCCCTTTTGGCTGCGCCGCCCTCACATTTTCCGCCGAGATATTGTTTTTTCTATTAAAAATGCGCTGTTTTCTAAATTAAACATTGCAAAGCAGCCGATATGGGCATAGCTCCACACATAAGTGAATACAGTATAGCCCATATTCCCCGAAAAATCAACCGCCAATCCTGTCCGCAGGCAAGGCATGGTTTCCAAAAGAAACGCCCCCTGGGGCAATCGGTGGGAGCTCGAATGCCGCAGGGGGAATATTCAGCTGCTGCGTCTGAGCAGCAGCACTGTCAGGTCGTTGACGTTGGTGCCGGTGGGGCCGGTGAAAATCAGGTTGCCTATGGTCTGTAAGGCGTGGTAGGCATCGTTGCGTCTCAGGACATCCTCCACCCGGAGTCCTGCTTGTGTCAGGCGGCTCAGTGTCTCTCCGTCCACCCAGCCGCCGGCGGCATCGGTGGGGCCATCGGTTCCGTCGGAGCCAACGGAGAAAATCAGGGTATCCTGCATCCCTGCAATGCCCTGGGCAGCCCCCAGAGCCAACTCCTGATTGCGGCCACCCAGGCCGTCACCGGTGAGGTGAACCACGGTTTCGCCCCCCAGAATGAAGGCCAGGGACGTCTCCGTATCCCGGTGGTACTGGGCAATGGAGGCCAGAAAGCTGCCCGCCTCCCGGGCCTCGCAGCACAGAGACGTTGAAAGAACAATGGGGGTATAGCCCAACTCCGATGCTGCCCCGGCAGCCGCCGTACACAGCTGCCGGACGGAGCCGGTGACCAGGCTCCGGGCGTTGGTCAGCTCCTTAGGAGTCTCCTCCGCCAGCCGGGCCCGGGCCTCGGCACTGAGCCTCAGCCGGTATTTCTCCGCAATGCCCTGCGCCTGCGCCGCCGTGGTGGAATCCGGATAGGCAGGGCCGGAGGCAATGGCATCCAGCGGGTCCCCCAGCACATCGGAAAGGACAATGGAAAACACCTGGGCAGGAGCGCAGAGCCGGGCGAATTTACCCCCCTTTACCGCCGAAAACCGCTTACGCAGGGTGTTGATTTCGGTAATGTCTGCGCCGCACGCCAGCAACTGCCGGGTGATATCCGCCAACTCCTCAGGGGCAATCCGGGGCTTTTCGAACAGTGCCGAGCCGCCGCCGGACAGCAGGAACAGCACCAAATCCGACTCCCGCAGTCCCGTCACGGCATCTATGGCGGCCTGGGTACCCCGGTAGGAATTCTCATCCGGCACAGGATGCCCCGCCTCAAAAATGACAAGTTTTCCCAGCGGGCCCTGGGCATGGCGGTATTTGGTAATAACCACGCCGCCGGAGATTTTCTCTCCCAGCCGCCGCTGAGCCGCAGCAGCCATCTGCCAGGCCGCCTTTCCTGCGGCAATCAGCACCAGCCTGCCCCCGTATTCCGGCAGCTGCTCCAGCGCTCGCTCCACCGCAGTGTCCGGCAATGCAGCCTGAATGGCGGCATGGATAATTTTTCTGGAATCGGTTACAACAGACATATCTGTGTCTCCTATCTGGGCGGTGGGCTTTATTCCGCCGCAATGGCCACCTTGATTACTCCATCCAGGCGGTTTTCAAAGATATGGTAGGCTTCTTCGATTTTGCTCAGGGGGAAGCGGTGGGTGATAAGGGGGGTGGTGTCGATTTTGCCCTGCTGAATCAATTGCAGGATTTCTTCACAGTCACAGCCGTCCACGCCGCCGGTTTTGAAGGTGAGATTCTTTCCGTACATCTCCGGCAGGGGCAGCGTCTGGGCCTGGTCGTAGAGGGCCACCACCGTTACAATGGCATTG
>UROL01000089.1 GCA_900549495.1 uncultured Eubacteriales bacterium
GGCAGCGTCAGATGTGTATAAGAGACAGCCCTCAGGGCTTCCCCCGGGAGGTGCTGGAGGAATTTGAAAAGCAGACCGGCCGAGGGGTGCTGTGCAACCTGCCCTATTCCGGCACCGATGTGATTCGGGACTACGGCGAGGAGCAGAAGAAAACCGGCAAGTGGATTGTCTATACCTCTGCCGACTCGGTGTTCCAGGTGGCCGCCAACGAAAACTGGATTCCCCTGGAGGAGCTGTACGATGCCTGCCGGAAGGCAAGGGCCATTCTCCGGGGCAAGCACGGCGTTGGGCGGGTCATTGCCCGTCCCTATGTAGGGGAAACCCCCAGCGACTTCCGCCGCACCGCCAACCGCCACGACTTCTCCCTGGAGCCCCCGGCCCAGACCATGCTGGATGCCATCAAGGCAGCCGGACTGGACACTCTGGCAGTGGGCAAAATCCATGATATTTTCGCCGGGCAGGGAACCACGGAGCATGTTTTCAACAAGTCCAATGCCGACGGCATGGCCCACACCGACGACTACGCCGCCCGGGATTTCCACGGTCTGTGCTTTGTGAATCTGGTGGACTTTGACATGCAGTACGGCCATCGCCGGGACGTGGACGGCTACGCCAATGCCCTGACGGAATTCGACACCTGGCTGGGGCAGTTCCTGCCCAAGCTGGGGAACCAGGATTTGGTGATGATTACCGCCGACCACGGCTGTGACCCCGCCTATACGGCCACCACCGACCACACCCGGGAATATGTGCCCCTGGTGGTGCTGGGCAAGCAGGTAAAGCCCGTGAATCTGGGCACCCGCAAAAGCTTTGCGGACATTGCCGCCACGGTGACGGAGCTGCTGAATGTCCCCTATGAGACCCCCGGCAAGAGCTTTGCCCGGGAAATTCTGTAAGCCAAGGAGAATGCCTATGAAACCGGAAGAACTCAACGCCCTGGCAGTGGAAGCCATGGGCCATGCCTATGCCCCCTACTCCGGCTATCAGGTGGGGGCGGCGCTGCTATGCAAGGACGGCACGGTGTATCAGGGCTGCAACATTGAAAATGCCTCCTTCAGCCCCACCGTCTGCGCAGAGCGGACAGCCATTTTTAAGGCCGTGTATGACGGGCATCGGGACTTTGCCGCCCTGTCCGTATGCGGCGGCAAGGGTGGCATCATTACCGGGGCCTTCCCCCCCTGCGGCGTGTGCCGTCAGGTGCTGCGGGAATTCTGCCAGGATGATTTCCCTGTGTATCTGGTAGGAGCGGAGGGCAGCTACGAAGCCGTCACCCTGGCGCAGCTGCTGCCCCATAGCTTCTCCGCCGCAGACCACATGGCCTGAGCTGCATCCCCACCGGCAGCTTGCCCCATACCTCCCAAAAGTCAAAATTGGCGGTGCCCTCTCAAAGGAAGGCACCGCCAAATTGTTTTTATGGGCTTATTCCGTCTCCCGCCGCACGTCGGAGCGGCGATCCCGCTTGGAGATGTAGAGCTTTTTGTCCGCCTCTGCCACAGCCCGCTGGAAATCCTCATAGCTGCTGAGGGTAAAGGGCTGGACGCCCACGGACAGGCCAATATAGTAGGGCTTGCCGGAGGTTTGGTTTACCCGCTCGCAGGCGGCACTGAGCCGGGCCTGGAACAGGTCGGGGAACTTGGGGTTGCCGGACAGCACCAGGCACACAAACTCGTCGCCCCCCACCCGGGCCAGCTTATCGGCTCCCCGGACGCACTCCCGCAGGATTGAGGAACAGGCAACAATGGCATAGTTGCCCTCCAGGTGGCCGAAATAATCGTTGATTTGCTTTAGATGGTCCAAATCGCAGTACAGCAGATAGGCGCTCTGCTCCATCCCCTCCCGGCATAGCAGCCGGACGCTTTCCGTCAGCCCCCGCAGGTTCAGCAGCCCGCTGAGCTGGTCGTAGCCGGAAATCAAATCCAGCTCCCGGTTCCGGGCCCGGGCAGCCTCCAAGTCCTGACTCATCCGATAGCGGTGCATCTCCTGCAGCTTGCTGATTTCCAGATATTGCAGGGACAGGCCCAACTGTAGGCTCAGGACATAGTACAGCCCCAGCTCGTCGGTGGGCACCTCACAGGCCAGCAGACCGTACTGCCGGTCGCCGGAGAACAGAAGGAAGCACATAAACTGGTGGGCCGTTCCGTCGTCGGTGAGCTGGGCAATCCCCCGCTTCTGCGTGACATGGGGGCGGTCATAGGTCTGATAGGCAAAGCTCTTGCCGTCCCGGTAGTAGGCGGCTAGATACAGGTTGTCCGGGCAGGTCCACTCCCCCACACCGTCGTAGCTGATGGAGTGGTCCAGCAGGAACAGATAGGAGGTTCCGGCCTTCAGCAGCCGCAGCTTTTCCATCATCTGGTAGCAGTATTCCGTCTCGGACTGGACGCAGTCGTTCAAATCCCGGGCCAGCATGGGAATGAACCAGGATTTCCCCTGGTATTCCATAATCTCCTGCTCCCGCTGGGCCGCCTCCTGGCGAACCCGCTGCAATTCCAGGGCAGCCTCCTGGGGCAGGGGTATATGGTCCCGCCGGGGAGTGCAGCCGCAGGACTCCCGGGCCACCACCCGCACCGGGAAGCGCTGGTTGGGCACCGGCTCCCCTTGGAAAATTTTCGCCATATCCTCCACCGCCCGGCAGCCGATGCCATAGGCATCCTGAAATACCGAGGTCAGGGGGGGAATCATTTTCTCGGTGAACTCGCCGCCGTCGAAGCCCGTCACCTTCAAATCCACGCCAATGCGGATGCCCCGCTTCTCGCACACCCGGTAGCAGGAGGAGGCCATCTCATCATTGGCAAAGGCAAAGGCCTGGGCATCCGGATTGGCATCCAGCAGCCGCTCCACCTCACTGTCCACATAGCTGGAAAAATCGCCCTCGCCAATCATAAAATTGGCCACCGTCAGGCCGTGGTCCCGCATGGCATCCAGGTAGCCCTGGAGCCGCTCCACAGCGTCCACATTCCGCTTGGGGCCCCGCATGAACAGAATCTTCTTGCAGCCGTGAACCTCAATCAGGTGGGTAATCATGTCGTACATGCCCTGATAGTTGTCGGCAATGATGTTGTGGCAGTTGGGCAAGTCCACCTTCTCGGAGACAATTACCAGGGGGCGGCTGTTGAAGCGCCGGGCAAAGGCATCCGAATCATCCTTGTTCAGGTGGAAGCCGATGGTGCCGTAGCCGATAATGAAGCCGTCTGCCCCGCTGATGCTGCAATAGTCGTGAATGGTGTTGAACTGGTAGTCATAAATGTTGCTGCTGAAATCCCCCAGAATGCTCTGGAAGAAGGGCTTGGTATGGATGCGCAGGAAGAAGAAGGCACTTAGCTCCTCTTCCCTGGCCTGGGCCACCATGCCCCGGATCATTTCCCGTGTAAAATAGGAATGCACACCGCCGATCATCACCCCAACACAGTGGCGTTTTTGGTTATCCATGACATTACCTCGTGCATCTGTAGTCTTGCAAAGCCCCGCCCCGGCAAGAAGAAAACCGGCAGCGGAGAAATAAAAAAGTGCCGAAATACCTGCATCATTCAGGTGCTCTTTTCAGGCAATATCACTATAGCATACTTGGGTAAAAAAAGCCAGTATATTCTTGCTCTTTTTCAAAAAATCACTCTATGCATATAATCCGGCCCGCCGGGCCGGGAAAAATGCCTTGGGATGATTGCACATGGAACCTTTTATTCCGATTGGATTTTTGTACCAATAATAGAATTCAGGCCCAGCCGTTGACAAAAGGGGCGTCCTGATGTAAAATTTCATCTTGGGGAAAACTGTGCTTTGAGAAGGGTTTTCCCGAAAATTTGTCAAGAATTTAATATTTCCCGGCGGAAAAACAACAGGAGGATTTTACAATGGAAAAGCTGCACCAGCTGTATGAGGGCAAGGCCAAGAAGGTCTTCGCCACCGACGATCCCGAAAAGCTGATCGTCGAGTACAAGGACGACGCCACCGCCTTCAACGGCCTGAAAAAGGGCACCATCAAGGGCAAGGGCGTTATCAACAACCAGATGTCCAACCGGCTGATGGCCTACCTGGAAAAGCAGGGCGTACCCACCCACTTTATCGAAGAAATCAATGAGCGGGAAACCATCGTAAAGAAGGTTTCCATCGTTCCTCTGGAAGTAATCATCCGCAATATCTCCGCCGGTTCCTTCGCCAAGCACTATGGCGTGGAAGAGGGCATCGTGTTCGACCAGCCCACCATCGAGTTCTCCTACAAAAACGACGAGCTGGGCGACCCCCTGCTGAACCACTATCACGCTCTGGCACTGAAGCTGGCCACCGCCGAGGAAATTGAAACCATCGAGAAGTACGCCTTTCAGATTAACCAGGTGCTCAAGGCCTTCTGGCTCTCCGCCGGTGTAACCCTGGTTGACTTCAAGCTGGAGTTTGGCCGCCTGTCCGACGGCACCATTGTCCTGGCCGACGAAATCAGCCCCGACACCAGCAGACTTTGGGACGTGAAGACCCACGAGAAGCTGGACAAGGACCGCTTCCGCCGGGACATGGGCGGCGTAGAGGAAGCCTACGCCGAAATTATGAAGCGCATGGAAGAAACTTTGAAATAAAAGGTGAATAAAATGGGAAATTGTGCAATCGTGGGAATTAACTGGGGCGACGAAGGCAAGGGCCGCATGGTGGACCTGCTGACCCAGGACTATGACGTAGTCGTTCGCTATCAGGGCGGCGGCAACGCCGGCCACACCGTCATCAACGAGTATGGCAAGTTTGCCCTGCATCTGCTGCCCTCCGGCATTTTCCGTCCGGGCGTGGTGAATATTCTGGGCAACGGCGTGGCGCTGGACCCGGAAAACCTGTGGAAGGAAATCCAGCAGGTGCAGTCCCAGGGTGTGGAAATCACCCCGGAGAATCTAAAAATCAGTGACCGGGCCTCTCTGCTGATGCCCTGGCACCGGGAGCTGGACGGCCTGGAAGAGGCCCGGCTGGCCGACAAGAAGTTCGGCTCCACCAAGCAGGGCATTGCCCCCTTCTATGCGGACAAGTTTGCCAAGAAAACTGCCCTTGTGGGCGAGCTGCTGTACCCTGAATACCTGAAAAGCCACCTGGCAGACCTGCTGGAGTGGAAAAACCTGACCCTGACCAAGGTGTACGGCGCAGAGCCCGTCACCATGGAGGATTTGGAGCAGTGGCTGAACGACTACTGCGAGAAAATCAAGCCCTTCATCTGCGACACCGGCGCATTCCTGCGCGGTGCCCAGGCCCAGGGGAAGAGCATCCTCTTTGAGGCCCAGCTGGGCTCCCTGCGGGATTTGGACTACGGCATCCACCCCTACACCACCTCCTCCAACCCCATTGCCGCCTATGCCCCTGTGGGCTGCGGTATGCCCAATGTGAAGATTGACCAGGTTGTGGGCGTGGTGAAGGCCTATTCCAGCTGCGTGGGCGAAGGCCCCTTCACCTGTGAGCTCTTCGGCGACGAGGGCGAGCAGCTGCGTAAGGCCGGCTTCGAATACGGCGCAAAAACCGGCCGTCCTCGCCGGGTAGGCCCCATTGATATTGTGGCAACCCGCTACGGCGTCAGCTGCCAGGGCGCCACCAACATTGCCCTGACCAAGCTGGATGTGCTGAGCTATATGGACAAGATTCCTGTCTGCGCCCACTATGAGCTGGACGGCAAGATTACCGACGAATTCCCCTTCCCCTGCGTACTGGACCAGGCCAAGCCCGTGATGGAATACCTGCCCGGCTGGAAGTGCGACATCTCCGGTGTCCGCCGCTGGGAGGATCTGCCCCAGGAGGCCCGGGACTATGTGGAATATGTGGAGCGGAACATCGGCTGCCACATTGGCTACGTCTCCGTGGGTCCCGAGCGGGACAGCATCATCCTGCGCTAAATCCAAAGGGTATTCTTTATTGAACATAGGAGAATCATATGACTGACCGTTATGAATCCCCCCTGTCCTCCCGCTATGCTTCCCAGTATATGCTGAATCTGTTCTCTGCCGAGACAAGAATCCGAACCTGGCGCAAGCTGTGGGTGTCTCTTGCCAAGGCAGAGCATACCCTGGGGCTGCCTGTGAGCCAGGAGCAGGTGGACGAGCTGGAAGCCCAGCTGGACAATATTGACTTTGCCGTGGCGGCTGCCCGGGAAAAGGAAGTGCGCCACGATGTGATGGCCCATGTGTATGCCTATGGTCTGGTGGCCCCCAAGGCTGCCGGCATCATCCACCTGGGTGCCACCAGCTGCTACGTCACCGACAATGCAGACGTGGTTATCTACCGGGACGGTCTGCGCTACCTGCGTGCAGAGCTGCTGAAGGTGGTTTCCAACCTGGCGGCCTTTGCAGACAAGTATAAGGCAACCCCCACCCTGGGCTATACCCACTATCAGCCCGCCCAGCTGGTGACCATCGGCAAGCGGGCAACCCTGTGGATGCAGGACCTGATGAGCGATTTGGAAGAGCTGGACTTCGTCATCGGCAGCATGAAGTTCCTGGGCTGCCGGGGCACCACCGGTACCGAAGCCAGCTTCATGGACCTGTACAACGGGGACGAAGGCAAGATTGACGAAATGAATCGGCTCATCAGTCGGGATTTCGGCTTTGAGCGCTGCTTCAGCGTGTGCGGTCAGACCTACCCCCGGAAGCTGGACAGCCGCATTCTGAACGTGCTGTCCTCCATCGGTCAGAGCTGCTACCGCATGGCCAATGACATTCGCCTGCTCCAGCACGACCGTCAGGTGGAAGAGCCCTTTGAAAAGAACCAGATTGGCTCCTCTGCCATGGCCTATAAGCGCAATCCCATGCGCTGCGAGCGGATTTGCTCCCTGTCCCGCTATCTGATGGCGGATGCCCTGAACGCCCCCATGACCGCTGCAACCCAGTGGCTGGAGCGCACCCTGGACGACTCCGCCAACCGCCGGATCAGTCTGCCGGAGGGCTTCCTGTGTGCCGATGCCGTGCTGCGTCTGGCGCAGAACGTCACCGACGGTCTCCACGTCAATGAAAAGATTGTGGAGCGCACCGTGCGGGAATACCTGCCCTTTATGACCACCGAAAACCTGATGATGGAGGCGGTCAAGCGGGGCGGCAATCGCCAGGAGCTCCATGAGGTCATTCGCAAATGCTCCATGGAGGCCACCGCCAAAATGAAGAACGGCGAGGACTGCGATTTGCTGGTGCGGCTGTCTGAGGCACCGGAATTCGGCATGACTCTGGAAGAAATGGAGCGGCTGCTGAACCCCATGGACTATATCGGGCGCTGCCCCCAGCAGGTGGAAAACTATCTTGCTGAGGTCAAGCCCTATCTGTCCGGTGCCAGCACCGAAACCGCAGAAATCAACCTGTAACCATTGGAACGGGAATGCAGTCCATTCCCGTTCCTGCTCTGTGTAATTGCTGAAAAAGAAAGGAAAGCCTATGGAAAAAATCCTCGTTTTGGACTTCGGCGGCCAGTATAACCAGCTGATTGCCCGCCGGGTTCGTGACCTGAATGTGTACGCTGAAATTAAGCCCTACAATGGCATTACACCCGAGGAGATTGTGGCAGAGGGCTATTGCGGCATCATCTTCACCGGTGGCCCCAACAGCGTCTATGATATGACTTCCCCCCACTATGACCCCAAGGTGCTCACCCTGGGCATCCCGGTGCTGGGCATCTGCTATGGCGCACAGCTCACCGCCTGGATGGGCGGCGGCAGCGTCATCACCGCTGAAACCAGCGAATACGGCAAGATTCAACTGGAGCTGGATGCGCCTGATTCTCTGCTGATGAAGGACGTTCCGGCCCAGAGCGTGGTGTGGATGAGCCATACCGACCGCATTGACCGGCTGCCCCAGGGCTTCCGGGTCACGGCCCACACCGATGTGTGCCCGGTGGCTGCCATGGAAAATGCAGAAAAGAAGCTGTACGCCGTCCAGTTCCACCCCGAGGCTGTCTCTTATACACATCTCCGAGCCCACG
>UROL01000090.1 GCA_900549495.1 uncultured Eubacteriales bacterium
CAGCGTCAGATGTGTATAAGAGACAGGAGAAGTACTTCTTGCCCTGCTCGATGCACTCCTTCTTATAGGTGCCGGCAACAGGATGCTGGAAGCGGGTGGGGTTGGTGGAGTTACCGGTGATGGAAACGTCCACGCCCTCGTGATGCATAACGGCAACGCCCTCGCGGACATCGTCAGCGCCGAAGCAGCGGACAGCGGCACGCTCGCCATCGGAGTACTTGTACTCCTTGACGATTTCCAGCTCACCGGTGTAGTAGTCGAACTTGGTCTGCACATAGGTGAAGCCGTTGATACGGGAGATAATCTGAGCAGCGTCCTTGCCCAGGCCATTCAGGATAACCCGCAGGGGCTCCTTACGAGCCTTGTTGGCAGAACGGGCAATGCCGATGGCGCCTTCGGCAGCGGCAAAGGACTCGTGGCCAGCCAGGAAGGCGAAGCACTTGGTCTCATCCCGCAGCAGCATTGCGCCCAGGTTGCCATGGCCCAGACCGACCTTACGGTCCTCGGCCACGGAGCCGTCGATGCAGAAGGCCTGCAGACCGATGCCGATGGCCTCGGCGGCCTCAGCAGCGTTCTTAACGCCCTTCTTCAGGGCGATTGCAGCGCCAACAGTGTAGGCCCAGCAAGCATTCTCGAAGCAGATGGGCTGAATGCCTTTGACGATTTCGTAGGGGTCGAAGCCCTTGGACTGGCACAGGGTGCGGCACTCCTCCACAGAGGTCAGGCCATACTGTGCGAGGACACCATTGATCTTGTCAATTCTTCTTTCGTAACTTTCAAACAAAGCCATCGTCGTGTCCTCCTCTTATTCCTGGCGGGGGTCAATATACTTGGGCGCATTGTCGAAGCGGCCGTAGTGACCCATAGCCTTCTTGTAGGCGGTGTTGGCGTCGTCGCCCTTCTTCATGAAGTCCATCATCTTGCCCAGGTTCACGAACTCGTAGCCGATGATCAGGTTCTCATCATCCAGAGCAACCCGGGTGACGTAGCCCTCGGCCATTTCCAGGTAACGGGGGCCCTTGGACTTGGTGGCAAACATGGTGCCAACCTGGCTGCGCAGGCCCTTGCCCAGGTCTTCCAGGGAAGCGCCAACCACCAGGCCACCCTCGGAGAAGGCAGACTGGCTGCGGCCATAGGCAATCTGCAGGAACAGCTCCCGCATAGCAGTGTTGATGGCGTCGCACACCAGGTCGGTGTTCAGAGCCTCCAGGATGGTCTTGCCGATGAGAATCTCGGCAGCCATGGCGGCGGAATGGGTCATGCCGGAGCAGCCGATGGTCTCCACCAGGGCTTCCTCGATGACACCCTCTTTGATGTTCAGGGTCAGCTTGCAGGCACCCTGCTGGGGAGCACACCAGCCGATACCATGGGTAAAGCCGCTGATGTCCTTGATTTCCTTGGCCTGAACCCACTTACCCTCTTCGGGGATGGGAGCGGGGCCATGGTATGCGCCCTTGGCGACGGAGCACATATTCTGTACTTCTGCACTGTAAATCATGGCAAATTTCCTTTCTTTCAAAAGACGGTATTCCGCCTTTGGATTAACGTTCCAGAAATTCCGGGCCGGGAGCAGAATAATTCCAATGGCCGCAATTTCCGCATATATTATACATTCTACCTTTGAAAAAGTCAATGAAAACGGCCATACATTCCCTACAAAAACACCAAATAGAATTGGTGACAGTTTGACAAAACCGGCAGAGGCCGCCTAGGCCTGGAGGCGGCGAACGTAGCTCTTCTGGTCTGCTGCCCGGAAATAGGCAGAGCCTGTCACCAGAATTTCTGCCCCATTTTCCTTGCAGATGGGGGCCGTGATATCGTCAATCCCCCCATCCACGGAAAGGACGCAGCCCGGGTTGACATCGTCCAAACAGCGGCGCAGAGCAGCCAGCTTGGGCATCATATCCTCCTTAAACTTCTGGCCGCCGAATCCGGGCTGAACCGTCATCACCAGAACCAGGTCGCACAGCGACAGGTATGGGAGAGCCTTCTCAGTCCCGGTGCCGGGCTTCAGGGAAATGCCCGCCTTACAGCCCATGGAGCGAATTATTTTCAGGGCCTCCATGGTGTTTTCCTGGGTATCTGCCTCGATATGGATGGTAAGCCAATCTGCCCCGGCAGATACGAACCGCTCCACATAGCGGATGGGGCGCTCTATCATCAAATGCACGTCCAGGGGCAAATCCGTCACACGACGGACAGCCTTCAATGCAGGAAGACCAAAGGAAAAATTGGGGACGAAGGTACCATCCATCACGTCTACATGAATCCAGTCCGCCTGGCTCGCTTCAATTTTGTGGATATCCCGCTCTAAATTGACAAAATCCGCCGCCAGAATAGAAGGTGATACTTTTGCCATAGGCTTCTCCTCTTCTCTGTTTTTCTGATATGATACCACAAGAAAATCCAGAATGCAACCGGGCTATCTGGCATACATACGTCCAACGATTCGGCTGACCCATTCCCCCGGCAAAATTCTGAGCAGCACCATAACCCCCTTATACGGAAGACCGATAGCATAGCCGGGCTTCATATAGCGCTTGAAGGCAATGCTGGCTATGGCCTTCGCCGCCTGCTCTGCGGACATGCCCGTCTGCTCATCGTGCTCCATCACGGCCACGGAACGGGAGATTCTGCCGCCGTAAATATCATCCCCCACCGGAGATTTTATCCGATGGCCGGTAAAGCCGGAGCGGATATCTCCGGGCAGAATGGAACAGACCTGGATGCCAAAGGGAAGAAGCTCCTGCCGCAGGGCACCGGCATAGGCGCTGACCGCAGCCTTGGACACAGAATACCATGCCTGAAAAGGGATAGGAACTGCTGCCGCAATGGAGCTGATGCACAGTATTCTCCCGGCCCTTCGGCGGCGCATCCCAGGAACCACCGCCTTCACCGCATTGACCATGCCAAACAAATTCACATCCAGCAACCCTTTGGCATCCTGATTTGCAGTAAATTCCGCAGCACCGGATATGCCAAATCCTGCATTGCAAACCAGAATGTCCACCCTGCCCTGTAAGGATTCCACTTCTTCGACAGCCTCCCGAACCCTTTTCTCGTCAGTGACATCCCCACTGATATGGACAATGCCATCCTGGTGCACAACCTCCCGGCGGCTCAGCTCATAAACCGTGCATCCTGCGGCACGGAACGCCCTTGCCGTGGCCAATCCGATGCCGCTGCTGCCTCCGGTAACAATCACAACTTGGCGCATTCTTCCCCTTCCTCTCTGACCAGGCTGAATCTGGGGCCGGAATAGCCGTCCCGCTCTATCTGCTCCGTCCACATGGAAGCCGGGCGCACCCATAGGCCCTGCTCACCATAAAGCGCACGGTAAACTACCATGGGCTGGCCAGTTTCCGAATGGGTGGCGATACCAACAACCCGGTATTGATTCCCTTTGAAATGCCGATATATCCCCGGAACAATCTCCGGAATATGAGTATCCATAATTTTTCTCCTTAAAAAATGCGCCGGGAAATCCCGGCGCATAGATGTTACGTTAAGACTTCACAGGGGAGCTGCCCCGGGCTGCCAAATCCAGAACCACATTGCTATCAAAGTAGCTGGAGAACTGACTTGCGTACCAGGTCAGCGCTTCGCCTGTCACCATCAGGCGGGTCTGCTTAACAAAATTGGTGTTGACATCCACCCTGGGGGAGGAGCCACTGTTCAGGAAGATACGCAAGCCACTGTTGTACAGCACATCGAAGGTGGTGCCGGAATAGGCCTCGATATCGCTGCCCCGGGCAAAGACAATGGTATCCACCGTGCCCAGCACAGGGGTAATCTGGTTGGTCCAGTTGGTAACCTCTGCCTGAATCTGGAGGGTATTCATCTTGCGATAATCCTGGTTGCTGTAGGTGTAGCTGGCAATGGTATAGCCCTTCTCCCGCAGAGCAGCCACAATCTTCTTAGCCTCTGCCACTTCGGTGTCATAGAAGGACTGGCCGAAGCGGGACACATAAGAGGTATTGGTACGATAGCCAAACACGCCCTCGCTGCCGGTGACTGCCAGAATGGCCCGGGCCCCCTGATACACAAAGTCGGGATGCTCCTCGATGAAGCTCTCCAGCACGGGAACCAAATCATAGTTGCCCACCAGGCTCTGGCCGCTGGCGTCCACATAGGCAGCCTTGATGTTGCCGAAATCGTCCAGCACCAGCTTGTTGGCAAAGCCATGGCCGGAGCCGTCCAGCTTACCGTCCTTATCCGGGTCAACCATATATTCAAAGTAGTTGACCATGGTCTCGGTAATCATCACAGGCTTTTTGCCCTGGGGCAGGAAAATGGACTTGGCAAAGAAATTCACATTGCCGTCCTGGCCCACATTTCTATCCAGGAAGCTGTCGAAGTCCACCAGGACATAGTTGGAGGAATAGAGCTGATTCAGGATCCGGCTGAACTCCTCCACGGAAACGAAATTTTTGTTATAGGAGCCTGCCAGGTCTGCGCCGGAAACATCCTTGTTGCAGGCACGGGAGGCATCCGCCATCAGCACATGGAAGGACAGATTGGGAATGCCGGAAATATCCTTGATTTCCGTCAGCTGATCCTGCTCTGTCACAATCTGCCGCAGCTTAGTGTCGATCTGGGTGGTGAATTTTCCGCTGGTGTCGGATTTCTGGAAGGTCTTCAGCTCCTGTGCGGCGCCGTCGTAATTGTATTCCGTCAGCAGCCCCTCTACCTTGGCCATGAGTCGTTTGTACTCTGCCTCGGCGGCATCTGCGGCGCTGGCCTGCTGCTGGGCCTGTTGCTGGTCCATGGAATCCTTGTTCTTCTTCAGTGTAATGGCATTGGAGACAGAGCCCACAATAAAGCTGAGAATCAGGCACAGAGCCAGACCGGCAATAATGGCAGGAAGATATACCTCCTTGAAAATACGCTTCTTCTCCCGCTTTCTGCGGCGGATATACTTGGGATCCAGGGGATCCAGAACATCGGCCTCTTCCTTGTATTTGTTCACCGGCTCCATGTAGATGTCCAGAATCTTAGAGAAGGCGCTCTTCTTGGCCGGGTCAGTGGGCTTACGCCCTGCACTGCGGCCCTTGCCATGGGCGGAGAGCTTGGGGAGCTTCACGCCGCCCTTCTTCTTTTTGCCGGGGGCGGGCTGCTCCTGCTCTTCTTCCTCGGGGTATGCATCCGGGTAATCCTGGTCTTCCTCCGGGGAATCGTAGAACTGCATGTCGTCATCGCCCTGATCCGGCTGCTGAATATGCTCGTCGGAATCGGAATAGGTGCGCTCCGGGAAATCGGCGACCAGATTCTCATCCGCCTCTTCATCGGTGATATCCTCTGAGCCCTGGGCATCCGCGAAAGCATCGGACTCCTGGGCAAAATGATATGCTTTTGTGGCATCCTGGTCTTCACCGGATGTATCGTCATCTAAAATATCAGAATAATCGAAATCGTCATCCTCTGACAGAAAATCTTTGGGATCGAAGCCGTATTCTTCTTCAAAGTCGATATCGAGATCGAAATCGTTCTTATCCATCGATACTCCCCTACCTTTATGGTAATGTCAATGGTATTCTATCATTGCCACGAAAAAAAAGCAAGTGGAATTGACATAAAACCTCAAATTTCGTGCCTCTTAAGATTTTCTTCAGATGTTGCCTTTTGGGTGTCCTCAAACAGGTTGTCCCGGGTAATGTTCTTCACCCAGGCCCCGCTGCGGTAGTGGCGGAACACCCAGGGCCACTTCACAAATTCATCTGTGCACAGCAGGAAATACACCCATAGCACCGGCAGCTTCAGCACAAAGGCTGCAAGAAATCCCAGAGGCACCGCATAGCACCACATGTCGATGGTGTCGCAAACCAGGCCAAACCGGGTATCGCCTCCGGCACGGAACACGCCGGCAATCAGGGTGGTATTCACAGCGCCGCCCATGATGTAGTAGGAATTGATCCACAGCATCACCTTCAAATACCCCATAGCGGTATCTGTCAGGCTGGCGGAGGCAAAGCGGAGCATCAGGGGGATAGAGGCAATCAACACCACGCCCCCCACTGCGCCAGAGAACACCGTCATTTTCATAACCTCAGAGGCATATTTCTTTGCCTTTTCCAAATCGCCTGCCCCCATTACATTGCCCAGCAAAATACCACCGGCAGAGGCCACGGCGAAGCAGTAGGTGGTAGTGAGGTTGCGGATAACCACAACAATGGAATTGGCTGCCACTGCGTCGTTGCCCAGGTGGCCAAGGATGACGGAATACATGGAAAATGCCACACCCCAGGACACATCGTTGCCCAGAGCCGGAAGGGCCAGCCGTACAAAATCCCCGGTAAGCACCCTGTTGCTGCGGAACATCTCCATAGGAGCCAGCTTCACATCCTTAGAGAAGGCCGAGACCACAATGCAGCCAATGAGCTCCACCGCTCTGGAGGCTGCCGTGGCGATGGCCACACCAATCGCCCCCAGCCTGGGTGCGCCGAAGAGGCCGAAGATAAACGTGGCATTCAGCAGGATGTTCAGGACGAAGGTCAGCACATTCAGCGCCAGGCAGACCGTCACACGGCCAATGCTGCGTAGCACTGACATGTACACCTCTATGATGCCCCAGCACAAGTAAGTTATTCCCATAATACGCAGATACCCGGCACCAATGGAAATCAGCTCCGCATCGTTGGTAAACAGGCGCATCATAACCTGAGGAACCATAAATGCCGCCAGCGCAAACAGCGCCGATATCGCCGTGGAAAACCGCATGGCAATGCCCTGCACCGCCTGAATGGCCCGGAAATCTTTTTTTCCATAATACTGGGCACACAGAAGGGTGGCACCGGTGCCCAATCCATAGAATACGCTGCCCAGCACCTGGGCGTAGTTTGCCGCCAGGGAAACGGCGGAGATGGAGGACTGATTGACATAGTTCAGCATCACCACATCCGAAGAGCTGACGGCGGCATTGAGCAGGTTTTGAATTACCAGGGGAATCAGCAGCTTATACATCTGGGAATGGAATGCAGGATCTGCCTTTCGGATACTTTTTACATGCACTTTTTGTTCTCTCCTCTACTATTGTCCGTTGCCCCGGAGCTCGATGATTTGGTCACGCAGGACGGCGGCGTATTCGTACTCCATCATCTTGGCGGCTTCCTTCATCTGCTTCTCCAGCCGGGCAATTTCCTTTTCTTTCTCTGCTTTTGTCATCTTCACGCCGGTTCTGCCCTTTCGCTCCGCTGTAGGGGAGGAAATTTCAATCAGATCCCGGACGGATTTTATAACTGTCTTGGGCACAATACCGTGGGCCTTGTTATAGCTGTCCTGAATGTCCCGGCGGCGGGCCGTCTCGTCCAGGGCCATACGCATGGATGGGGTGACGGTATCGGCATACATAATTACCTTGCCCTGGGCATTTCTTGCGGCACGGCCAATGGTCTGAATCAGGCTTGTCTCGCTGCGTAAGAATCCCTCTTTGTCCGCATCCAGAATGGCAACCAGGCTGACCTCCGGCAAGTCCAGGCCCTCCCGCAGCAGGTTGATGCCCACCAGCACGTCGAATTTCGCCATCCGCAAATCCCGGATGATTTCCATACGCTCCATGGCGCCGATGTCCGAGTGCATATAGCGCACCCGAATTCCCGCCTTGGTCAAATAGACCGTCAAATCCTCTGCCATCTTCTTGGTCAGAGTGGTCACCAGCACCCGCTCCTCCCGGGCAGTACGGGCATTGATTTCCCCAATCAGGTCATCAATCTGACCCTCGATGGGGCGCACCTCCACCTCCGGGTCCAGAAGTCCCGTGGGGCGAATTACCTGCTCCACAATCTGGCCGGATCGGCTGCGTTCATATTCCCCCGGAGTGGCGGATACATATATCACCTGATTGATTTTCCGGTCAAATTCCCCTGTCTCTTATACACATCTCCGAGCCCACGAGACCGAGGCTGATCTCGT
>UROL01000091.1 GCA_900549495.1 uncultured Eubacteriales bacterium
GGATACCATAAAGCAGTTAAAGAAAGCCAATCAGACTTTGAATATTCCGAAACTCCGATATCGGAAAAAGCAATATGAAAAGAAGTTGGCGATTTGTAAACAGGAGAAAATGGAATTGTATGAACAATATGCAGAAGAACAGATTTCCCTGAAGGACTACTTGGCACGAAAACAAACTTGTATGGAAAAGACAGCAGCTTATCAGCAAAAGATACAGGAGATAGAAGCAAAAATTTTAAAGGGGGAGGAGGAAAAACAAAAGGAGAAATTGTAAAATGGCTGTCGTATCTATGAAGCAACTGCTGGAGGCCGGTGTTCACTTTGGCCACCAGACCCGTCGTTGGAACCCCAAGATGGCTCCCTACATCTACACCGAGCGCAATGGGATTTACATCATCGACCTGCAGAAGACCGTAAAGAAGCTGGAAGAGGCTTACAACTTCGTCCGTGACATCTCCGCCAATGGCGGCAATGTGCTGTTCGTGGGCACCAAGAAGCAGGCCCAGGACGCCATCAAGGAAGAGGCTGCCCGCTGCGGCGGTTACTACGTCAACGCCCGCTGGCTGGGCGGTATGCTGACCAACTTCCGCACCATGCGTACCCGTATCGACCGTCTGGCTCAGCTGCGTAAGATGGAAGAGGACGGCACCTTTGCCATGCTGCCCAAGAAGGAAGTTATCAAGCACCAGGCTGAGATTGAGAAGCTGGAGAAGTACCTGGGCGGCGTGAAGGAAATGAAGAAGCTGCCCGCTGCTCTGTTTATTGTTGACCCCCGCAAGGAGCGCAACGCCATTGCCGAGGCCCGCAAGCTGAATATCCCCATCGTGGCTATTGTGGATACCAACTGCGACCCCGATGAGATTGACTACGTGATCCCCGGCAACGATGACGCCATCCGTGCCATCCGCCTGATTGCTGCCGCCATGGCCAACGCCGCCATCGAGGGCCGCCAGGGTGAGGACGTGGCTGCCGAAGAGGCTGCTCCCGCTGCCGCCGAAGAAGCCGCTGCTGAATAAACAATCAAATCAGGAGGATATCAAAATGGCTTTTACTGCTCAGGATGTTAAGAAGCTCCGTGAAATGACCAATGTCGGTATGATGGACTGCAAGAAGGCACTCCAGGCTACCGACGGCGATATGGACAAGGCCGTGGACTGGCTCCGGGAAAAGGGCCTGGCCAAGGCTGCCAAGAAGGCTGACCGGATTGCCGCCGAGGGCGTGGCCTACGCTACCGTGGTAGACGGTGTGGGCGTTGCCATTGAGGTCAACTCCGAGACCGACTTTGCCGCTAAGACCGATGCCTTCATGGACCTGGTGAAGAACCTGGCCGTGGTGGTGGCTCAGCAGAATCCCGCCGATGTGGAGGCTCTGAAGGCCTGCACCTACCCCGGCACCCAGCTGACCGTCACCGAAATCATGCAGGAGAAGGTTATGTCCATCGGCGAGAATATGCAGATTCGCCGCTTCGCCCGCTTCCCCGAGAACACCTCCGTTGCCTACGTTCACGCAGGCGGCACCCACGGCGTTCTGGTGAACCTGGCTGTGGAGGGCGACATCGACGTCACCGAGCTGGGCAAGAACGTTGCCATGCAGATTGCTGCTATGAACCCCAAGTACTGGGACAAGACCCTGGTTCCCCAGGCCGACGTGGACCACGAGATGCAGGTTCAGGTTGCCCTGATGGACAACGACCCCAAGATGGCTGCCAAGCCCGCTCAGGTCAAGGAGAAGATTGCCGCCGGTAAGATTAACGCCTTCTACAAGGACAACTGCCTGCTGCAGCAGGATTTCGTCCGCTCCGACCTGTTCCAGGGCAGCGTGGAGGGCTACATTGCCGACGCTGCCAAGAAGCTGGGCGGCTCCGTCAAGTTTGTTGACGCCGTCCACTTCATCAAGGGCGAGGGCATTGAGAAGAAGGTAGACGATTTCGCCGCAGAAGTCGCCGCCCAGATTGCCGGCGCTGCCAAGTAATTTCACCATCCCCCAAAACTGCCTCCTTGTGAGGCAGTTTTTTTATGCCGACGGACAGAAAAATCTCCCCAGTAAGAATGAAAGGGAACAAGTCTGAAAAACCGGGAATTATTTTTCAAAACTCCTTGACAGAATGCTATAATAAAGGTGGCTAATGCCACTACGAGAGAAAATGGTGTTTACTACGATAAGGTAGAACACCTCGGAGCTCTACCCCAGTCGTAATTTTGCGACTGGGGTATCTACGTTCTATGGGAAAAGGGGGATAACACAATGAAGAAGGAACAGAAGCATTACCACTACACGTTGGGCCTGGACATCGGCATTGCATCCATCGGCTGGGCGGTTCTGGGCAATGACCTGGACGGCACGCCAAATCGTATCATTGACCTGGGCGTTCGGGTGTTTGAATCCGCCGAGGTTCAAAAGACAGGCGAGAGCCTTGCAGCGCCCCGCCGGGATGCCCGCAGCGCACGGCGCAGACTTCGCCGGCACCGTCACCGCCTGGAGCGGATACGCTATTTGCTGGTGCAGCAGGGGGTGCTCACCCAGGAGGAAATGACCCATTTGTATGATAAGTGCGACATGGTGTCGCCCTATCAGCTGCGCACAGAGGGGCTTGACCGGCTTCTGAATGCACAGGAGTTTTCCAAAGTGCTGATTCACCTTGCCCAGCGCCGGGGCTACCAATCCAACAGCACCGCCGAAGAGGCCAAGAACGAGAAGGAAAACGGCGTTATCAAGTCTGCCATTTTGGAAAATCAGCAGCGCATGGAGCGGGGAGGCTACCGCACCATCGGCGAAATGATGTATCGGGATGAGGCTTTCTGGGAGACGATAAACGGAATCCGCTACCACTGCACCCGCAATAAGGCCGGAGATTACCGCTTCACCGTGGACCGTGCCTCTATTCTTTCAGAGGTTTCCCTCCTCTTTGAAGCCCAGCGCCGTCTTGGCTCCCCTTGGGCTTCCGTGGAAATGGAAGACGCTTACACTGCAATCCTGTCCAGCCAGCGCAGCTTTGACGAAGGCCCCGGCAACGACAGCCACGGCAACGAAAGCCCGTTCCGAAAAGCCATGTCTCACAACGTAGGAAATTGCACCTTGATGCCAACAGAGCTGCGTGCGGCAAGGGCGGACTATACTGCTGAATATTTCAAGCTCCTGCAGGACCTGAACCATATGCGCCTGGTGGACAACAACGGTTCCCACCCCCTGACCCAGCAGCAGCGTGACGATCTGGAAACAGCAGCATTCCGCACGGCCAATCTGACCTATGGGCAGCTGCGCAAAAAGCTGGGGCTTTCGGACGAGATGCGGTTTGCGGGCCTTTACTATGGGACAGACCCCATTGAAAAAAGCCGAAAAGAGAAAATGGGCGCAGATGCAGTCCTACCACAAGATACGCACCGCCCTGGATAAGGTGAGCAAGGATGCCATTCGGACGCTGACCCAAGACCAGCTGGATGCAATCGGGGAAATACTGGCGGGCGGTGTGTCAGACGCAAAGAGAATACATTCCTTTGGTTTGGCAGGAATCCCGGAGGAGTACCATAAAGCATTGTTGCCTCTTTCCATTTCGAAACGTGCCAAACTTTCCATAGCTGCAATGCGCAAACTCATTCCATTTTTGCAGCAGGGGATGCGCTATGACGAGGCGTGTAAGGCAGCTGGCTTGGATTTTCATGGAGCAGACGGCAAAGTGGAAAAGCTCAGCGACTTCCTCAACGAGATAACCAACCCGGTTGTCCGCCGGGCAGTGTCCCAGACCATCAAGGTGGTCAATGCGGTTGTGGATACCTATAGTAATAGGAAAAAAATGAAGATGGATGCAGTGCGCATTGAGCTTGCCCGAGAAATGCACCATTCCATTGTGGAACGCAACAAAATGAAAAAACGTCAGGAGGATAATCGGGAGAAAAACGAGCAGGCAAAGGCGCAAATCCTGGAAACAAAACCGGGAACCCGGGTGACCGGACTGGATATTGTGAAATTCAAGCTGCATCAGGAACAAAAAGGTTTTTGCCCATATTCCGGTGCGGAAATAAAAAAAGAGCGTCTTTATGAGCCGGGGTATGCAGAGGTTGACCACATCATTCCCTATTCCCGCTGCTTTGACGACAGCTACAGCAATAAAGTTCTGGTGCTGGCCGAAGAAAACCAACAAAAGGGAAACCGTACACCTTACGAATATTTCGGGGCGAATGAACAGCGATGGGAAGAATTCTCTGCCCATGTAAGGGCATCTGTCCGGGATTTCAAGAAGCGGCAAAAGCTCCTCAATACCTCCTTCGGCGAGAAGCAGAAAGAGGAATTTACCCAGCGGAATTTGAACGACACCCAGCACATCACCCGTGTGGTATATAACTATCTGCGCAACAATCTCGAATTTGCGGACTCGGCCTACGCCAAGGCACCGGTTCAGGCCGTGAACGGTGCGGTAACGGCAATGCTCCGGGGCAGATGGGGCATCGAAAAGATGCGTGGAGACGGCGACCTGCACCATTGCAAGGATGCGGTAGTGATTGCGGCCACCAGCCCCTCCATGATACAGCGCCTGAGCAATTACTATAAGGAAGAAGAGCGGCTCTTTATGGGGAAGACCCATTTCGTTGACCCGGGAACCGGCGAGGTGCTGACCAGGAAAGAATTCCAGCAGCGCTTTGCTCCCCAGTTCCCCCAGCCATGGCCTCGGTTCCGGGAGGAGCTGGAAGCCCGACTGGATCCTGTGAACCCCAAGGAGGCGTTGATGGCGCTTAACCTGAGCACCTTTGAATTTGATCCAGAGGAAAAAATCCCCCCTGTTTTTGTCTCCCATATGCCCAAGCACACAGTGACCGGGGCGGCACATGAGGAAACGATTCGCAGCAGAACAGAGACAGGAACCGTAACCAAAACCGCCCTCACCGCCTTGAAGCTGGATAAAAACGGAGAAATTGACGGCTATTACAGTCCCCAAACAGACCCCCGGCTCTATCAGGCCCTGGTGGAGCGGCTTAAGCAATTCGGCGGGGAGGGAGCAAAGGCATTTGCAGAGCCGTTCTACAAGCCCAAAAAGGACGGAACCCCCGGCCCCAGAGTGGACAAGGTGAAAATCGAAAGGAAATCCTCCCTGAGTGTGCCCACCGCCAGGGGCGTGGCGGATAATGGAAGAATGGTGCGCATGGATGTGTTCCGTGTCCCGGATGACGGCTATTATTACGTCCCCATCTATGTGTCGGATACAAGGAAAGCCACCCTCCCATCCAAGGCGGTTGTGCAAGGAAAGTCACCGGAAGCATGGAAGCAGATGAAGCCGGAGCATTTCCTGTTTTCACTGTTTAAGGGCAACCTGATTTATGTTGAGAGCAAGAAGGGAATTTCTCTTGCACTTGCGAAAGAGGCAGTCGGCGAAAAGACAATCCAGGTCAAATCCGGTCTGTTCTATTTCTGTGGGGCAGATATTTCTACTGGCAGCATCGGAATGGAAACCCATGATCGCCGTTACACAAAAAGAGGTCTGGGAATTAAAACGCTGACATTGATTGAAAAATACCAGGTGGATGTCCTGGGCAATGTCAGCAAGGTAAGGCTTCCTGAAACACGGTTGGAATTTCGGGGGAGGAAGTAACAATGGAATATCGGAATATCTTCATTGCAAACCCGGCCAAGCTCAGCGTCCAAAGGAATCAGCTTGTAATCCAGCAGGAACAGCAGATTTGCAAATGATGGTGTAGGGGTCGCCTAGCAGACGACCCCAGCGGCGAAGCCGCCTTGGCTCCCTCTTTGAGGGAGCTGCTGAGCGAAGCGAAGCTGAGGGAGTGTAGTGTGTTGAATGGTATCGCCCGTTGGTTACTGCCGTACCCGGAGGGGTCGCCTACCAGGCGACCCGCCCCGAACCGTTGAATTGCTTATTGGAAAGCCAAATTCCAGCGATGCCACCCAGGATTATGAACAGCTGATGCTTTTTTAGAAAAAACAGCAGGACAATCTCAAAACGGATTGTCCTGCTGTAAGCAATTTTCTGCCGACTTTTCTCATAAAAGGGGGCGAGAAAATTGCCTTTTTGTGTGGTATTTCTGTGGCTGTTATACCACTACGAGAGAAAATGGGGAACTACGACTATGTCCACATTCCAGCAAGCGCTGAATCAGTTATACCACTACGAGAGAAAATGGGGAACTACGACCTACCAGGAGCGGCGAGGAACGGCCCAGGAGTTATACCACTACGAGAGAAAATGAGGAACAATGGTTTTTGCCCCCCAATGCCCTAGAATGATCTCCTACATATTATATCCCCATTTTCCGTCTGCGTCAATCCCCAAACGGAAGGGGCCGGGGGTGCCGGTTGCCCGGGGGGCTTTGGCATATACTTGACAAAAGGGGAAACCATGGGTAAACTGGAACTACACAAAACATAGGAGGCTTGTCCCATGACACCAAAGGTATATTTCACAAATTTCTGCACCTCCGGCGGGGAGACCATTCCCCAGAAGCTGGCCCGGCTGCTGCTGTCGGCGGGGATGGATACCATTGATTTTAAGGATAAGTATGTAGCCATTAAAATCCACTTTGGCGAGCTGGGCAATATGGCCTATCTGCGCCCCGGATATGCCCGGGTGGTGGTGGATTTAATCAAGGATTTGGGGGGCAAGCCCTTCCTGACCGATGCCAATACCATGTATGTGGGCTCCCGGAAAAACGCCCTGGACCATTTGGAGACGGCCTATCTCAATGGCTTCACCCCCTATTCCACCGGCTGCCACGTAATCATTGCCGATGGCCTGAAGGGCACCGACGAGGTGGCCGTGCCGGTGCGGGGCGGCGAATATGTGCAGAACGCCATGATTGGCCGGGCCATCATGGATGCGGACATTGTTATTTCCCTGAACCATTTCAAGGGCCATGAGGAGGCCGGCTTCGGCGGGGCCATTAAGAATCTGGGCATGGGCTGCGGCTCCAATCAGGGCAAGCGGGATATGCACAGCGATGGCCGCCCCTCGGTGGATGAGGAGAAGTGCGTGGCCTGCGGTGCCTGTGCCAATATCTGCGCCCACGACGGCCCCCAGCTGGATGCCGCCACCGGGAAGATGCACATCAATTGGGTCAACTGCATGGGCTGCGGCCGGTGTGTGGATGTGTGCCCCATGGGGGCTATTTACCATAGCCACGAAAACGTTGTGCGGATGCTGAACAATAAAATGGCCGAGTACGCCAAGGCCGTGGTGGACGGCAGACCCAATTTTCACATCAGCCTGGTGCGGGATGTCAGCCCCTACTGCGACTGCCATCCGGAAAATGATGTGCCCATTGTGCCGGACGTGGGTATGTTTGCCTCCTTCGACCCGGTGGCCCTGGATCTGGCCTGCGCCGAGGCTATCAACCGTCAGCCGGTTCTTCCAAACAGCGCCATCACCGATCTGAAGCATGAGCACGACTGTGACCGCTTCCATGCTGCGCATGACAATACGCACTGGCAGGATCTGATCGAGCACGGCAAAAAACTCGGCATTGGGCAGGATACCTACGAACTTGTGACCATCCGCTGAATCACGCACCAACCCCCGGGAAGGCATCTGCCATCCCGGGGGTTCAACATGTCAAGCCTGCCCCTGCCAAGCTTTCGGCGAATCCGTACTACTTTGCAAGTTTTGAGTACAAGGCTAATTTGCCACAACCATTCAAAGGCAACTGCCATCAAATTTGTTGTTTCGTGACAGGCGGCGCGTACCATGGCGCCCGTAGGGTGAGTATGTGGGTTCGTAGAGACTCAATAAATTGATGCTTGCTAAAATGGTACCCGCAGAACGCACCAACCGCGTCCAAGCGCCCTTTTCTCCCCTATCTTTTCCCGCGCAAGGGAAAAGATAGGGCCGCCGGAGGCGCGTCAGAAACGACCACGACGGAACGAATCCT
>UROL01000092.1 GCA_900549495.1 uncultured Eubacteriales bacterium
TGGTTTCGATGCCCTGCTCGGTCAGCTCTGCCCGCATCTGGGCGCACAGCGCCTTGGCCTGCTTCAGCTCCCACACGGAAGCCACCATGGGGAACATCACCATCAGGTTGCCGTAGGCAGAGGCCCGGAGAATGGCCCGGAGCTGGGGACGGAAAATTTCCTCCCGGGTCAGGCAGATTCGCAGACCCCGCAGACCCAGAGCGGGATTTTCTTCCTTCTCAAGGCCCATATAGTCCACCTGCTTGTCCGCACCAATGTCCAGGGTACGAATGACCACAGGGCGGTCGCCCATGGTCTGGGCAACCTTCTTATATGCTTCAAACAGCTCGTCCTCGGTGGGTAGGCTGTCCCGCCCCAGATAGAGGAACTCACTACGCATCAGGCCAACGCCCTCGCAGTCGGCGGCCAGCGCCGCCTCGGCATCCTCGGGGCAGCCGATGTTGGCAGCCAGGATAATCTTCTTGCCGGACTTGGTGATGCTCTCCTTGCCCCGGTAGGCTTCCAGAGCGGCCCGACCGGCAGCGGCCTCGGCCTGCTTGGCCTTCAGCATTGCCATGGTCTCATCGTCCGGGTCCATATACCAGTTGCCGGTGAAGCCGTCCACCGCCAGAACGGTGCAGTTTTCTGCATCCTCCAGGGCAATGTCGGACTGAACCAGAGAGGGAATGTTCAGGGTACGAGCCAAAATGGCGGTGTGGCTGGAAGAGGAGCCCTGGCGGGTCACAAAGGCCAGAATCCGCTCTCTGGGCAGTTGGATGGTCTCGGAGGGAGCCAAATCCTCGGCAACCAGCAAAAATTCGCCCTCGGGCAGCTGGAAGCCGGTATTGCCGCAGAGAATATCGTAAATACGGTGGGACATATCCCGGATGTCGGCGGAGCGGGCGTTCATATATTCGTCGTCCATGGCGGCGAACACGGCGGCAAACTCCTCGCCGGTTTCCAGGGCAGCCGTGGCAGCAGCAGCGCCGCCCTCGATGGCAGCGGCCACGCCGTCCAGATAATCCAGGTCGTCCAGCATCAGCATCTGCACTTCCACAATGGCGGCCTTTTCCTCGCCCAGCTCCACCTTTGCCTTTTCATACAGGGCGCTCAGCTGATTCCGGGCGGTAATAACGGCGGCATCAAACTTGGCCTGCTCTGCGGCAGGGTCGCCGGAGGAGACAGGGGCAGTGCTCTGGGCCTTGCGGTAGACTACAGCCTTGCCGATGGACACACCGGGGAATACGGGAAGACCAGTACCAATCTTCATGTTTTGCGCTCCTTACTTGCCCAGCTCGATGACCACGTCTGCGTTGGAAACTTCCTGGCCAACGTGGGTCTTGAAGGTGGGATAGGCATCGGTATTGCAAATCAGCACCGGGGTAATGGTGGGCAGACCCGCAGCCTTCACGGCCTCCAGGTCAACCTCAATCATCAGCTGGCCCTTCTTGACCTTGTCGCCGTTGTGCACATGCACGGTGAAGGGCTTGCCCTCCAGGCTCACGGTCTCCAGACCAATGTGGATGAGAATTTCAACGCCGGTATCGGAAACCAGGCTAACAGCGTGGCCGGTGTCGAACATCATATCAACGGTGGCATCGCAGGGGGCATACACCTTGCCCTCGGCGGGTTCGATGGCAATGCCATTGCCCAGCATTCCTTCTGCAAAGGTGGGGTCGGGAACCTCGGTAATTGCCACGGCCTTACCGGCCACAGGTGCACAAATCCCCTCCAGCTTCTTACCGAACAGTTTATCCATGAAACCCATAGTATACTCGTTCCTTTCAAGTTGATGTGCCGTTTCCCCTGGGAGAAACGATGCCCATTCATTTATTTGTGTATATACATAGAATACGCTCTAGTTCACAATTAGTCAACATGTGGTTTACACAACTTTAGCTTTTTCAGCATAGTGCCTAGAAATAATACATCAAATTTGTATCTTTCTACCAAAAAATTTTTTTCATTTTTGAAAATTGTCTTTACTTCAAAAACAGCTGTATGGTGCTGAACGTCACATTTTTTGCCTCCCCTTATACCGGGTAGGATCCCCCTCCGCTCCCGGAGGGAATCCAGGGTGATTTAGCCAAAATCGACAGAAAAAACAAGAATTCTGCCGGGCCGCTTTCCGGCAATCCGGAGGCAAGCATAGCAGCGTTGCAAATGGCCCGCTGCCCCGGAAGATGCAGCGAAGGGAAGCTGCCCTCTACCGGGTAGAGCCTCGCGGGATTACATTGGAGGTGGTGATATAGGTCTGAATCTGCGTGTTGGGATGGCGGATGCCGTTTACCAGGAATTTGGCGGCCTGGGCCCCCATGTCCCGGACGTTGATGTCCACCACGGTCAGGGGCGGCTCGATGATTTGGGAGAAGGGATAGTCGTCAAAGGTCATTACGCCCATGTCCTGGGGGAGCCGGAGCCTGTGCTTGTTCAGCGCATCCACGCAGCCCAGCGCAATATAATTGTTGGCGCAGACAATGGCCTCCGGCTTCTGCCGAAGGGCAAGCAGCCCCTGGGTCATGCGGTAGCCGTCTGCACGGGAGGAGTCCCCCAGCCAGATATACTGCTCATCCAGCTGCACACCGGCGGCGGCCAGACTCTGCCGAAGCCCCTGCAGCCGAAGGGAAGAGCCCAGGTCATAGGATTTTCCCCCCAGAAATGCCAGCCGCCGGTATCCCCGGGAGAGAAGGTAGGAGGCGGCCACCGAGCCGGAATAGGTGTTGCTGTTGTCTATCCAGCAAACCTGGCTGTCAAAGTCCGGCGCTCCCAGAACGATGTGGGGGAACTGCTGCCGTGTGAGCACGGCGGCCAGGGGATGGGACATTACCCCCACATGAATGGCGATGGCATCGGCACTGCGCCGGGAGATGATTTCCTCCGCCAGGGCGCAGGCGGCGGTTTCGTCCGTGCCCCGCAGCATCAGCCGGTAGCCCCGCTTGCCCAGGGCCTCTTCCAGACCGGCGATAATTTCAAACATATGGGGATTCCGGAAGGCCATATTGGGGGCCAGGTTGGCCAGCAGCGCCACGGTATGGTTGGCCCCGCTGGCAAAGCTCTGGGCGTTGGCGCTGGGATAATAGTTCAGCTCCTGCATGACGCTTCGCACCCGCTGGGCGGTCTGCTGGGAAATGCTGTAGTGGCCGTTCAGCACCTTGGACACCGTGGAAATGGAAACCCCCGCCGCCTGGGCAACGTCCTTGATTGTGACACGCATGGCAATGCCCCCTTTCTTTTCAGTATAGCACAAAATCCCCCGGCCTGGAATGGCCGAGGGAAATTTTAGCCAAGGAATATGGCAAAGCCCATTGGCTCCAGGGTGTCGCCCCGGAGACCCTGGGCCCAGGGGCAGCTGCCTGCCACGGCGGGCAGAGGGCGGGGCACCGCATCGGCGTTGACGCACACGGTGACGGATTCTCCCCGGAAACTCCGCCGGAATACCAGCAGACGGCTGCCGGGCTCTGCACAAACCATCCGGAAATTTCCCCGGCGCAGGGGAGCCAGCTCCCGCCGCAGCGCAATTGCCCTGCGGTAAAATTGCAGCAATTCCGGGTCTCCGCCATCCCAGGGCATGGGGGAGCGGTAGGCTGCCTCCTCTGTGCCCTGAATGCCCAATTCATCCCCATAGAAAACCGTGGGCATCCCCACAAAGCAGAACAGGAACAGCACCGCCAGCCGGAGCCGGGCCGTATCGCCGCCGCAGAGGGACAGAAACCGGCTGACATCGTGGCTGTCCAGCAGGTTCAGCTGCGCCGGAAGCATGGAAAGCCGATAGCGCATCAGCATATTGGTGATCCGGCCGGAAAACGCTGCACTGTCGATACTTCCTTCGGCAAAGAAAAGGGCGCAGTGCTTCCGGAAATCGTAGTTCATGGTGGAGTCGAACATATCCCCCCGGAGCCAATGCCCGGCGCTTTCCCATACCTCGCCAATGAGCAGGGCCTGGGGGTTGACCTGCTTGACGGCCTGCCGGAAGGCACGCCAGAAGCCGTCATTTACCTCGCTGGCCACATCCAGCCGCCACCCGTCGATGCCGAACTCCCGCACCCAATAGGCCCCGACCTTACAGAAATAGTCCTGCACCTCCGGGTTGGCGGTATTCAGCTTGGGCATCATCCGCTCATAGGCAAAGCAGGCGTAGCCCGGGATTTCCTCCATGGATTCCGGCCGCTTCACCGGGAATGTGAGCTGATAAAACCAGTCCCGGTAGGCGGAGTTCTCCTGGTTCCTTACCACGTCGTCAAAGGCAAAGAAATACCAGCCGCAATGGTTGAATACGCCGTCAATGAGAATCCGGATGCCGTTGGTATGCAGGGTTTCCACCAGGGCTCGGAAGGCTGCATTGCCCCCAAAGCAGGGGTCCACATGGAAATAGTCCAGCAGGTCATATTTATGGTATTCCCCTGCCGCAAAAATCGGGTTCAGATATACGCAGTTGACCCCCAGGGTTTTCAGGTACTCCACGTTTTCGGCAATGCCTGTCAGCGTTCCCCCCAGCTTGCCCCGGACGGTCTGATGCCCGAAGGACATTTCCGTGGCCTGCCCGGAAATTTGACATTTGCCCGAGGCAAAGCTGTCCGGGAAAATATTGTAGACCACGGCATCGTATACCCAGACAGGTACCGATGCAATGTCCGCCCGGTGGTTGAAGGGGAGCTTAAAATACTGGGAGCGGTCGTCCACCAGATGGTCGGTGAACACGTCTCCGTAATAGAGCAGGGTAGAGGCTCCGTCATCCAGCAGAAAATAATAGTATACCCGATTGTAGGGACTATCAACCACAACCTGCCAATAGTCGTGATATTGGTCGCTGAGGATTTGCTCCATGGGGGCGGGGGTGAATAGAATGGGGGTAACCCGGCAGGCGGTATCGGCGTAGAAAAGAGTGACCTTTTTCAAATCTCCCTTGGCACAGCGCAGCCGGTAGACAATGTGGGTTTCATCCAGCCCGCAGCAGTATTCGGACATGGGCAGATGCATAATGGCGTCCAGCTTCATCCCTTTACACCTCCTGCCGTCAATCCGGAGGTCATGTACTTCTGGCATAGGAAGAAGATAATCAGCACCGGAAGAGAAACCGTGATGGCAGCGGCGGAGAATACCGGCCAGGAGCCTGTCATTTCCGTGGCCTGCAGGGCGTTCAGCCCGGCTGCCAGGGTGTATTTCTGCTCCCCGGTGAGGAAGGTGGTGGCGTAGATGTACTCATTCCACACATAAATCAGCACCTGCAATGCCGTTGTGATGATGCTGGGCTTTGCCAGAGGCAGCACGATTTTCCTTACAATCTGGAAATCCGTAGCGCCGTCTATCCGGGCGGCCTCTTCAATTTCCGGGGGAATGGTATCGAAATAGCCCTTGGTATTCCATAGGCTGAATACAGCCATGGTGCCGGTGTACACCAAAATCAGTCCCGCCCGGGTGTTTACCAGACCCATGGGCCGCAGAAGCCGATAGATGGCAAACATGGAAAGAATGGCCGGGAAGGAATTCAGCAGAACCAGTTCCTTAAGAATCATTCTGCGCCCGGGAAAGTGCCGCCGGGAGAAGCAATAGGCTGCGGGCACAGCCGCCGTCAGGGACAGCAGCACCGTGGCTGCTGCCAGAAACACGGTGTTGCGGAACCAGGTGGTGATGCTTTCCCCCAAGAGCACCTTGCGATAGTTTGTCAGAGTGAAATCCTTGGGGATAAAGGAGAAATCCGAGCTGAGCAGACTGTTGGAGCCGCTGAAGGAGACGCTCAGCGCATAGAGAATGGGTATCAATGTAAGAATACACAGCGCCAGAAAGAATAGATTCAGTGCGGCAAGCCCGGTGCGTGCCCTCCATTTTCGCTTGGTCATGCCCGCTCCTCCTTTAGCTGGAATTTCACAGAGAACAGCAGCAGAAGTCCGAAGATGATTATGGAGATAGCGGAGGAATATCCATAATTGTTGGTGATAAAGGCGTTCTCATAGGCGTAGGTCAGGATGGTATGGAAGCCGGAGCCGGTTTTGGCCCCGGCCTGCTGGGTCAGCAGATACACCACGTCAAACTGCTTGAAGGTGGTGAATACAGTGATAATAACCGCCGGCGCAATGATTGGCCGCATAGCGGGAATGGTGATATACCTGGCCCGGGCAAGGGCACCGGCGCCATCCAGCCGGGCGCTTTCGTAATAGCTCCGGTCAATGCTTTGCAGAGCACCGTCCATAATCATAATCATAAAGGGCAGCGCCAGCCATAAATTCACTACGGTGCAGCACAAAAATGCAGAAATATCCGACGAGAGCCACCGCACCGCCGCAAACCCCAGCCGCTGCATCCATTGGTTCAGCAGCCCAAACTGGGTGTTGAACATGCCGGTTTTCCAGAGCAGAATCCCCACATATCCGGGCATGGCCCAGGGAAACATGAGAATCGTCTTGTATAGCTTCCGCAGCCGCAGCTGCCGGATGTTCAGAAGATTAGCAAGAGCAAAGGCTATTACCAGCTGAAGCACCATATTTACTGCCGTCCAGCCAACCGTTGCCAGCAGGGCAGAGAGAAAACCGGAATCGAATACAAACAGTGCCCGGATGTAGTTGCTCAGCCCCACCACGGTGAAGTCGAACCAGTGGTATACATTCATATTGGTCAGGCTGATGTAGAAGGTATAGAGAATGGGAAATACCACCATCAGTCCAATCAGCACCAGCGATGGAGCCGACCAGGCATAGGACTGCCAATACTGCTTTTTCTGTTTCTCTTTCATTTACTTCATCCCTGCAATCAGACTCTGGGCCTGGGCTTTGGCGGCCTGGAAGCTGGCGCTTACGTCCTTGTCGGAAAGATTTACATCGGTAAGAAGGTTGCTGACCACCGTCCACATTACGTCCATTTCCGGAATGTTGGGCATGGGCACGGCTATCTCTGCCGTGGCGCGCATGGCCTGCACCAGCTGGTCGCCGGATACCCGGGCATCGTCATAGCAGGCACTGTTTGCCGGGGCGCAGCCGCTGGCCAATGCCAGTGCAGTGCCGATTTCCGGCTGGGATAGGGCAGCCAGCAGGGCAGCAACGGCCTCTTGCTTCTTCTCTGCTGCATATTTCAGCACATGGATACCCTGCACACCGGAGTAGGGAGCCAGAGGCAGGCCGGTTTCGTCCACCGTGGGCATGGGGGCAATGCCTAGCTCAATGCCGGCGGCCCGGGCAGAGGGCACCATCCAGGGGCCGCCAATGGTGGCATCTGCCTTGCCCTCCAGGAAAAGGGTGTTGACGGTGCTGTACTCCGTCTCGCCGGGCATCAGCGAAACAAATTTCAGATGGTATTCCAGTGCATCCTTCACGGCCTGCTCATCGGGGAAGGGGGTGCCGCTGCTGTCGATGATGGAGCCGCCGAAGCCGTGAATCCAGGCCGCCGCATAGTAGGCGGTGCTGTGCTGCTCCACAAAGCCGTAGCGCCCCCGGCCGGTGTTGTCCTGCATATACCGGTACAACGCTTCCGTGGTGGCGGGGATATCCTCGTCCGTCATATACCTGCGGTTGTACATAAAGAGCAGCGTCTCAAAGTACAGCGGCAGCTGATAAAGGGTATCCTTATAGCTGGCGGCCCGGAGGGTCATGGGGAGATAGGCATCCAGCGTTCCCTCCTTCAGCAGAGGCTCTATCGGGGCCAGAATGCCCATCTCGGCAAATACGCCGATTTTGTCATGGGCAAACAGAAACAGGTCCGGTGCTGCCCCGGGGTCGTTGCCCACCAGCTTCAGGGAGTCCGTCAGACTGGTTTTCTTTTCGAATACAATTTCCAGGTCGGCAGCGGCGGTGCTTAAATACTCCTGTAGCTGTCTCTTATACACATCTCCGAGCCCACGAGACCGAGGCTGAGCTCGTATG
>UROL01000093.1 GCA_900549495.1 uncultured Eubacteriales bacterium
GGACAGCGATGTGGGCGAGGGCGGGGGACGCCTTTCCACCGGTCAGAAGCAGCTGATCTCCTTCGCCCGGGCCGTGCTGGCAGATCCTCGGATCTTCGTGCTGGACGAGGCCACCTCCTCCATCGACACCCAGACCGAGCAGCTGATCCAGCAGGCCATCGACCACCTGCTGCGGGACCGGACCTCCTTCCTCATCGCCCACCGGCTGTCCACCATCCGCAAGGCGGATATGATCCTGGTGGTCCGGGACGGGCGCATCGTGGAGCAGGGCACCCACCAGGAGCTGCTGCGCCGCCGTGGCTATTACCACGACCTGTACAGCAAGCAGTTCGCCGAGGAGTCTGCTGCCCGCATCCTGCAATAATTTTCCAATAACTGGAAGCCCCGGCAGCGGCGCTGCCGGGGCTTTTTCCTGCTCCGGGCCGGGCGCCTTTTCCGCATTGTCCCCCTATGACGGACACCCTCTCCATTGGCATTTTCGGCTGATTTCCCGCCTATAGAGTGCAAACTCCGTGAAAATTCTGACGAGCCATTTGCTGCGCTTGCCGATTTTTTCACATATTTGTACACTGTGCAAATACAGGCGTTTGCCATGTCGGGTATTGTTAAAACCTTGACCGCTATTTTGCGATACGGCTTCCATTTTTTCCCAAAAACCATTGCCAAGCCCAGGGAATTTCGATACAATATTTCCCGTAATACAAAAAGAAGGAACCTGCAACATGTGATGTGGGACCAAAATTCGAGGAGGTCTTTCATGAAAGTACTCGTTATCAATGCCGGCAGCTCGTCTCTGAAATATCAGCTGCTGGATCCGGAAACCGGCCATCTGCTGGCCAAAGGCCTGTGCGAGCGCATCGGCATTGACGGAAAATTCACCTATAAGCCCCAGGTGGAGGGCAAGGCCGTGATTTCTGCGGCCGACGTGCCCATGCCCACCCACTCCGAGGCCATCCAGGCGGTGCTGGCCGCTCTGGTGGACCCGGTCAACGGCGTCATCTCCTCCATGAAGGAGATCGACGCGGTGGGTCACCGGGTGGTCCACGGCGGCGAGAGCTTCGCCAGCTCCGTTCTCATCACCGACCAGGTGATGCAGGCGGTGGAGGACTGCACCCCCCTGGCGCCTCTGCATAACCCCGCCAACATCATCGGCATTGAGGCCTGCCGGGCGGTGCTGGGCCACGACGTGCCCCAGGTGGCGGTGTTCGACACGGCCTTCCACCAGACCATGCCCGAGCACGCCTATCTGTACTCCATCCCCTATGAGTATTACGAGAAGGACAAGATCCGCCGCTACGGCTTCCACGGCACCTCTCACCGCTATGTGTCCCTGCGGGCGGCGGAGCTTCTGGGCAAGGATCCGGCGGAGCTGAAGGTGGTGTCCTGCCACCTGGGCAACGGCTCCTCCCTGGCGGCAGTCAAGGGCGGCCGCTGCGTGGACACCTCCATGGGCCTGACGCCTCTGGCGGGCCTGCCTATGGGCACCCGGGCCGGTGATATGGACGTGGGCGTGGTGGAGTTCATCGCCAACAAGTACGACATGACCATTTCCGAGGCCGTGAACCTGCTGAACAAGGAATCCGGCATGCTGGGCCTGTCCGGCGTGTCCTCCGACTTCCGGGATCTGGAGCAGGCGGCAGAGAAGGAAAATCACCGGGCCACCGTGGCCCTGGTCTGCGCCCCCCGGCAGGCGGAGCTGGCGGAGAAGATCCTACCCCTGCTGACCCAGGAGGAGCAGGACGTGTTCCGCCGGGGCCGCAACGCCAACGTCCATTCCATCCCGGCCCACGCCAGCCGGGCCCAGTACCAGCAGGCCACGGCTCTGGAGGCCCTGCTGGGATACCTGTATTTACAGGGCAGGCACGACCGGGTCAACCAGCTGTTCTGCCGGATGATGGAGGAGGAGTAACATGCCGCTGGATGCCATTTGCCTGAGCGCCGTGGTCCGGGAGACCGCTGCCCAGGTGGAAAACACCCGCATCGAGAAGATCCAGCAGCCTGCCCGGGATCAGGTGGTGCTGCTGCTGCGGGGCGGGCGGCGGCTGCTGCTGTGCGCCGGAGCCACCCAGCCCCGCCTGCACCTGACGGCTCTGCTGCGGGATAATCCCTCCCAGCCGCCTATGTTCTGCATGCTGCTGCGCAAGCACCTGTCCGGCGCCCGCCTGCTGGAGCTGGTCCAGCCACCCATGGAGCGGGTGGTGGACCTGCGGCTGGAGGCCCTGGACGAGCTGGGGGAATGCCTGCCCGGCGGCCAGAGCGAAGAAGAGCTTATCGAAAACCGGGTGCTGACAGAAGCACTGAACCGGTTTTTGGCCTCCCTGCCGGAGCAGAACCGAAAAATTTTCATACTGCGGTACTGGTATTTGTGCAGCGTGGGAAAGATTGCACAAAGCCTGGGGCTATCGGAGAGCGGCGTAAAGATGAGCTTGCTGCGTACCCGCCGGCAGCTAAAGACCATGCTCCAAAAGGAGGGAATCCACCTATGAAAAAAGAAGAAAAGCTCTTGGATGCCCTGGGGGATGTAAAGAGCAGCTATATTTTGGAATGCTCCCAATATGTGGGCAACGAGCAGAGGGAGGTTCTGCTGCTGAAGCCCAGGAAGCCCCATTGGGCCCACTTTTCCGCCGTGGCGGCGGTAATGGCCCTGTTCATCACTGCCACCCTGGTGCTGCTGCCCCAGACCCGGCGAGGAAGCCGGGAGGCCGCCGCTCCCCAGTGCACCGTCCTTCCCCTGGGGGACGGCACGGAACTGAAGCTGGAGATGCAAACCGGCCAGCAGGTTGGCGGCTTCCGCCCGGTGCAGGAAATTGCCGTCTACCGAGAGCAGACCCTGCTGCAAACCATCGATGCAAGCGCCATCCCCGGCGGGGAGGGCAGCGACAGCCCCTGGCTGTTCCTGGAGGACTATGGGCAGCCGGATATCCGGGACTTGAACTTCGACGGCTATACGGATATTGGCTTCCCCGCCCAGGGGGAGAACACGGACAATCTGCCCTATCACTATTTCCTATGGAATGCCGCCAGCGGGTTGTATGAATACGGCTTCACCCTGCTGGGTGGGACAGCCCTGGAGGCGGATACGCAGGCCCGGATTCTGCTGGAAACACAGAACACCGATGCCGGGCCGGTGGTGCGCCGCTACCGCTTTGAAGACGGCACCCTGCGGCAGATTGCCGCAGGAGAGAGCGCCGACCAGCCCGATTTTCAAATCCGCTATGACGAAGCCAAATTTGCCATGACCCAAGGCGAGGGCGGCACCTTCATTGCCCCGCTGCAGGGTGTGGGCTCCTATACGCCGGTGTGCGAAATCCAGATTGAATTTCTCCCCGGAATGCTGCCCACCGCCGCCGCCAACCAGGCCCAGGAGGCGCTGGATGGCCTGGGGGCAACCTCCGTGCAGCGAAGCCGGGACTGGGACAGGACGGTGCTGCATGTGCAGTACGGAACCCAGTGGGATGCCCGGGTGGAGGATATCCACTATGTCAGTGCCGGTGTGCAGGGCACCTTCCGGCTGACTGCCCGGTACTTTGCAGAGGCTGTGGAGGGCTACGGCACCACCTTTGCCCAAATCTGCAACACCTTCACTCCCCTGGCAGAGTCCGCCAATCCCAGCGCAGAGCGGGCCATTGTGTCCTTTGCGGATGGATTTTTCAGCGGAGACTGGACGGCCATGGAGCCTTATTTGTATGACCCCAATGGGGAAATCAGTCACGAGGATGTCTACACCGGCAACCCGGCCGATATCCAGACCGTAGCCCTGCGAGGGCTGGAACAGCTGGACCAGCAAATCCAGGAAGACGGCACCGGCGCAGTATCTCTGGCCTTCCGGGAAGGGGAGGAGGATTCCTACACCTACCTGTCCATGGACATTACAAAAACCGACAGCGGATACCAAATCAGCTTTTACGGTCTGGAAAAATAGCCCCACACTCCCCTCCCCCCATTTGCCAGGCAGGGGAACGGGCCCAATATTCTCTGTTCCCATCAAAAACGGCTGCACACGAAATGCAGCCGTTTTTGTATTGTATCCACTATCGACAGCAGCTGAGACGGGATTTGCCAAGGGTGCCTTCCAAAAGAAATCGCAGTCCAGTTGTCCGGTTATTTTTTGAGATTTTTAATGTGCGAAACCCACTCTTCCAAGCAATCCATGCGAAAGCTTTGAAGTGCTTTATTGTAGCAAGCAAAGGATTCCGGGTGCGTTTCTTCCATCCATCTTAATGCCTTTTTGCATCCGAGATATGGATGCTGCATGATATCGCAGAATATCTCCAAGCTGTCGGTCAGCACCCAATGCCAGCGGAACACTCCTTCGCAATCGCCTCGTTTTGCTCGCTCAGACATTTTTACGCACCAGTCAATGCTTGCCTGAATTTCTGCACTGGATTTTACCCCACGGCTTTGTAAATAGGTTTGCACCTTTTCCTGCAACGCTTTCCCAATTCCACTGCTGTCTGTAAGGATGCGGCCATCCTGGATTTGGACAAAATCCTCACACGCATATTCTCCTTCAAAAAATTGGGATGGATATACAAACACATCCAATGGAATGCCGCCCACAAGGGATGTATCATGAAGCTGTTCCTGGCCGGATGTTATGACCAAGGCATCAAAATCGCTGTTCAAATTGTTAGTTCCATCTGCATAGGAGCCGTAAAGGATGAGCGTAAGGGGATTGTATTTTTCCTGAATGTATTTGAGAATTTCCTCCATTAAAATCGTCTCCAAATCGTTGAATTGGTATTCGGTATAACACATACAAGACTAGATAGCAAGCAATCCGCAAGTCTGGCGCCGCAGCACTATGGCGCACAAGGAATGTGTGCGGCGGGCTGCAAAGGTCCGGTAAAAAACCATTGGAGGGTTGACAAGCGCCCCTACCGGTTCTGGTCCTTCTGATCCTTCTCCCGGTTCAGGCGGAATTCTACAGAGCGCTTGAGGTAGGCCAGATAGTCCTCGTCGTCGCACATGGCCTTTCCCGGCGTGTCGGAGAGCTTGGCCACCGGGCGTCCGTTTACGTATTGCAGCTTGATGACAATGTTCAGGGCGGACTCGCAGGTGTCGTTGGAGCAGAAGGTACCAATGCCAAAGGAGACCTTGGCTCTGTCCTTGAAATACTCATAGAGCTTCTGGGAGCGGTCGAAGTCCAGGCTGTCACTGAACAGCAGCTGCTTCGTCCGGGTATCCACGCCGTATTTCCGATAATGGGCCAGAATTTTTTCGCCCCATTCATAGGGGTCGCCGCTGTCATGCCGCACTCCGGTGTAGTTATTGACCATGGAATGGTTGAAGTCCAGCAGGAACAAATCCGTGGTGATGGTATCCGACAGCGCCGTGCCGTTGTCGCCCCGGTATTCATCGTACCAGTCCGCCATGGCGTGATGGTTGGTGTAGGCCAGGGGGATGGAGTCAATGCCCTGGTACATCTGGACGAATTCGTGGGCATAGGTGCCGATGGGACGAATGCCATATTTCTTTGCCAGATACACATTGGAGGTGCCCACGCAGTTTTCCGTCTCTGTCACCAGGCGGCGCACCACCACGTCCTCCCACTCCCGGGAAAGCCGGCGGCGGCAGCCGAACTCGGCAAAGCGGAAGGTATAGGTTCCATCCTGGAAGGCCGAAATCTTCTGGCTCAGGCGCTCTGCGGCAGAGGTACGCAGGTGCTCATAGTCGAAGCTCATGCGGAAATATACCTCGTTGATGATTTCCAGCAGGTAAATTTCAAACTGCATGGCGGAGAACAGGGGCCCCTTGACAATTACGGACAGTTCGCCGCTTTCGCTTAGCCCCGTGGTTGCATACTCCCGGATGGGGTGCCACAGGCGCAGGAACTCCACATAGTCGTCCTTAATAAAGCGAATGGAGCGCAGGTAGTCCAGCTCCTCTTTGGTAAAGCGAAGGGTACACAGAAAGTCAATCTGGGCATTGATTTCCGCCAGCATTTCCGGGGTAAAGTGGACACCCTGGTTGCGGCATTTGAAATGGTACTCGCCGTTCAGGTCGGTGTGCTTGTGGAAAATCACCTGGTCCATATTGAATTTATACAAATCCGTATCCAGCAGGGAAATTACGATAGGGTCTAGTTTCATGAATAGATGTCCTTTCTCAAAGAGAGGCCGTTTCGCTGTGGTCTCTGGATTCCAGCACCAGGCGGCGCAGGGTATCGTATTGGCTCCACAAAATGGGGTTGGTGTACTGCTGCCAGCTCTCCCGGTTTCCCTCCAGGAAGAATGAACGCATCCGGGAGGCAGAGATATCAATGGCCTTGGGGATATACAGCTCGGAGATATCCGCATCCCCCACCCCATCAAACCAGTTGATGCGGCGCTCTTCCTTGCCGGATATCAGCAGATCCGGATAATGGCCATACTGCTTCCGGACGTTTTCCAGCACATATTCCCCCCAGGTGGCGTTGTTGCCCACGCCAATATCCGGCAGGGGGAACACCTGCACCTGCTCACCGAAGAGCAGGTGCAGAAGCTGCTCCCGAACGGCGTAGGGGAAGGGATTGTTTGCCGTGCCGGACTCCTGGGCCGAGCCCACAAAAATCCCCACCCGGCTGCACAGGCACAGCGCCGTGCGAATCATCTGCTCATGGCCGATGTGGATGGTCTGGAACCGGCCCACCAGGATGCCCAGGGAAAAGGTTTTTTCTTCCATACGCTGCGCCACCCTCAGAGCTCCGGCCGGAAGGCGGGCATCAGCTCCAGCTTGAATTGATTCAGCCGGTGCAGCCTGTCAATTTTTGCCTTTTTTTCGCTGTCTTCCATCTGGCCGGTGCGGATATAGCGATCCAGCTCATCATAGCGGAAGCCCAGGTTTTCCTCGTCGGTTTTGCCGCAGAGGCCGTCAATGGGAACCTTATCCACCAGAATCTCCGGCAGACCCAGCTCCCGGCCGATGGCCTTCACCTCCTGCACCGTCAGCTGGGAGCAGGGGCTGAAATCCCCGGCGGCATCGCCGTAGCGGGTGGAGTAGCCCACCCAATCCTCGGACAGATTGCAGGTATTGGCTACCCGACCGTTGTGGCTCTGGGATACAGCATACAGCACGGACATACGAATTCTGGGAGGCAGATTGGTGCGGGACTGGCTGGACAGGGCAAAGGGCATCGCCGCCTTTACCGCCTCCACCGCTTCGCCGATGTTGATTTCATAGCTGGGAATCCCCAAATGCGACACCAGCAGCCGGGCCATATCGATATCCTGCTGCTCACCGCAGGGCATGAGGACACCCAGCACCCGGTCCTTCCCCAGGGCCTCCACACACAGGGCGGCCACCACAGAGCTGTCCTTC
>UROL01000094.1 GCA_900549495.1 uncultured Eubacteriales bacterium
GGCCACCGGGGCACTGAGCTTTATGGTGCTGGGCTTCTGCATGGGCATCTGCAATGGCTTTGCCATCCCCATTGCCCAGGCCTTCGGAGCCAACGACCAGGTGTCCCTGCGTAAATACATCGCCAACTCCTTCTGGCTGACGGCGCTGTTCTCTCTGGTACTTACGGTGCCGGTGTGCATCTTCTGCCGCCCCATTTTGCAGCTGATGAGCACCCCGGAGGATGTGTTCGAGTACGCATACCAATATATCTTCATCATCTTCCTGGGCATCCCCACGGTATTCCTGTATAATATCCTGGCGGGCATTCTCCGCTCCCTGGGGGACAGCAGAACCCCGGTGATTTTCCTGGCCCTGTCCTCGGCCCTGAACATCGCCCTGGACATTGTTACCATCCGGCTATTCCATACCGGCGTGGGCGGCCCCGCTCTGGCTACGGTGATTTCCCAGGGTGTCTCCGGAGTGGTCTGCTATTTCTATATGAAAAAGCGGTTTGCCGTCCTGCGGATGGAGCCTCAGGAGCGCCGCCCGGATGGGGCCATGATGAAGCGCCTGTGCTATATGGGTGTGCCCATGGGGCTGCAATACTCCGTCACCGCCATCGGCAGCCTGATTATCCAGGCCACCATGAATGGCTTCGGCTCCACCGCCGTGGCCGGTGCCACGGCAGCCAACCGCATCAACGGCTTCCTGGCCTGCCCCATTGAGGCATTGGGCGCTTCCATGGCCCCCTATACCGGCCAGAATCTGGGAGCCGGACGGCTGGACCGGATTACCAAGGGGGTGGTGGATGCCTCGGTGTGCGGCTTTGTGTGTGCAGGGGTGCTGTATGGAGTTGTGCTGCTGTTCGGTGAGCCCCTGGTGGGCATCTTCCTGGACGAGCCGGATCCCCAGGTTATCGAATACGCCATCCGCTTCCTCAACGTGGTGTGTGCAGGCTATTGCCTGCTGACACTGGTGAATGTGGTGCGCTTCTCCATCCAGGGCATGGGCTTTTCCATGCTGGCCATCCTCTCCGGAGTGATGGAGATGCTCGCCCGCTCCGCCGCCGGGCTGCTGATTGCCCCCCGCATCGGCTTCACCGCCGTGGCCCTGTGCCACCCTCTGGCCTGGCTGGCGGCGGACTGCTTCCTGATTCCCGCCTTCCTCCTGTGCCGCAGGAGGGTGGCCCGGGAGCAGCACTTCGGAAGCTGAGGCGGCCATAGGTTCCTCTTGTGCAAAACCTGGGTAAAAATTGTAAAATATTGGAAATATCTGTTGAAAATACCGGACAGCAGGTGTATAATGAGTCCCGGTGGTAAAACCATACTACAATGATAAAAGGAGAACAATTATGAAGAAACTGTCCCGTATTCTTTGCCTGGCACTGGCTGTTATGATGGCAATGTCCCTGTTGGCCATTTCCGCAGCTGCCGAGAATCCGCATTTCGACAAGTTGACCCTGGAATTCGTTCCCTCTAAGGATGCCGACGTTATTATCGCCGGTACCGCCAATCTGCCCGAGCTGGTAAAGGCCGAGATGGCCAAGCTGGGCTATGACATCGACGAAGTGGACATCACCGTTGGCACCAACTACGACGCCACCGGCGAGGCCATGTCTGCCGGTAGTATCGACGTGGGCTGGCTGCCCGGCGGCACCTACGCCCTGTACTCCGACGATGTGGACGTTATCCTCACCGCCACCCGTAACGGCCTGAGCAACGACTCCACCAACCCCGCCGACTGGAACGGCGTTGAGAATGCCACCAAGAAGGACGGCCCCCAGGTTACCTACTACCGCTCCCTGATTTACGCCGCTCCCACCGAGTACGGCAAGCAGCTGGCTGCCAAGGTCAATGCCGGTGAGAAGCTGACCTGGGAAGAGCTGGACAAGGCCAGCTGGGGCGTGCAGAAGACCTCTTCCTCCGCCGGTTACATCTATCCCACCATGTGGCTGATGGAGAACTACGACGGCAAGAAGGTTTCCGACCTGAGCAACGTCATCCCCATCGACTCCGACTACGACGGCGCCCGGGCTGCTCTGGCTCTGGTTGCTGACTAATCCATAACCCTACGCTCCCCCGTGCACTCCGCACGGGGGAGTTTTTGCCAGACGAAAACCCGGGAAAAATCGGGAAAAAGGATTGCATCATGCCGAATACTGATGTATAATACTGGAAATGCCCCATTTTTACCTTCGGGATGCAGAAAGGAACGTCACGCCCATGATTGAATTTAAGAATGTGTACAAGACCTATCCCAATGGCTTCACAGCCCTGAAAGATGTGAACCTGCAAATTCCCCAGGGGGAGTTTGTGGCCATCATCGGCCTGTCCGGTGCGGGCAAATCCACCATTTTGCGCTGCATCAACCGGATGCACGATGCTACCAAGGGCCAGGTGATTGTGGACGATGTGGATGTCTCCACCCTGAAGGGGGCGGCTCTGCGGAAGTTCCGCCGCAAGGTGGGCATGATTTTCCAGAGCTTCAATCTGGTCTCCCGGAGCACCGCCCTGAAAAACGTCCTCACCGCCGACGTGCCGGAGATGCCCTTCTGGCGGGTGCTGCTGGGGATATTCACCAAAGAGTAGAAAATGCGCGCCCTGGAAAGCCTGGACAAGGTGGGCATCCTGGACAAGGCCTATACCCGCTGCGACCAGCTCTCCGGCGGCCAGCAGCAGCGTGTGGCTCTGGCCCGCACCCTGAACCAGAACCCCAGCATCATCCTGGCGGACGAGCCGGTGGCCTCCCTGGACCCCATCACCGCCAAGCAGGTCATGGCCGACTTCGTGCGCATCAACAAGGAATATAACATCTCCATCCTGCTGAACATCCACCATGTGGACTTGGCCCTGAAATACTGCGACCGGGTTATCGGTGTCCGGGCGGGCAAAATCGTATTCGACGGCCCGGCCAGCACCATCACCCAGGCCCAGCTGGACGAGGTGTACAACGGCACCGCTGTGCCCACCATGGACAAGGGGTGAGGGGCTTATGGCGAATATCTTTACATATAAGCACCTGCTGATTGGGGAGCTGATGGTGCTGGCGGTGGCCCTGGTGCTGACCCTACGCAAGCCGGAGGTCATCACCACCAAAAGCGGCAACACCGTGTCCCGGCCCCGCAGCCCCATGGGGGTTATCTGTATCCTGCTGGTTCTGGCCATTACCTGGGCCCTGCATATGACCGGCTTCCAGATTTCTGTAATCATCCAGAAGGGCGAAAAAATTGTCGCCATTCTGGAAAAACTGTTCCGCCCCAAGTGGGAGTTCTTCCCCAAGGTCATTGCCCCCCTGGTGGATACCATCAAGATGTCCATCCTGGGCACCGTCATCGGCTGCGCCGCCGCTCTGCCCATTGCCGTGCTGGCCTCCAGCAATATCGACCACAATAAATTCGTGGTCAGCCTCCTGCGGGTGATTCTGGGCCTGATTCGCACCCTGCCCACCCTGATTATCGCCCTGGTGTGCGCCCTGATTTTCTCCCTGGGTACCTTCGCCGGTACGGTGGCCATCTCCATCTTCACCTTCGGCATCGTGGCCAAAATGCTCTATGAGAGCATCGAGACCATTGATATGGGCCCCTTCGAGGCTATGGAGGCCCTGGGGGCCAACAAGTTCCAGGCCTTCTGGTCCGCCGGTGTGCCCCAGATTCTGCCGGTGTACCTGAGCCACTGCCTGTACTGCTTCGAGATGAACGTCCGTGCCTCCGCCATTCTGGGCTATGTGGGTGCCGGCGGCCTGGGCATCACCATCAACGAGCGCATCGGCTGGCGGGACTATAACGGCCTGGGCATGGTGCTGCTGACCCTGCTGGTAGTTGTAGTCAGCATTGAATTCCTCAGCGAATTCCTGCGCAAGAAGCTGAGCTGAGAGGAGGCTGCGGTATGAAAAAGAAAAACGGTTCTATTCTGGAAACCCTGGACCACAAGCTCACCGTGGCCGAGGCATATGCCCTGCGCCCCCGGAAATGGGTGCTGTATACTGTAATTGTGCTGATTCTGGCCACCCTGGTGGGCTGGTCCGGCTCCGATGTCCATTTCAGCGGCCTGACCTCCACCGGCTCCAGCGTGGCCCAGGGCGTGGTCTCCGGTATTTTCCACCCGGATACCTCCCTGATGTTCGGCACGGGGGAGACGGATGTGCCCTATCTGCTGCTGCAAACCATTGCCATTGCCATTTTGGGCACTCTGTTTGGCTCTGTTCTGGCGGTTCCCTTTGCCTTCCTGGCATCCACCAATATCATGCCCAGACCCATTGCCTACCTGTTCCGGGTGGTAATTCTGCTGATTCGCACCATCCCCAGCCTGGTGTGGGCGCTGATGTGGATTCGGGTCACCGGCCCCGGCGCCGCCTGCGGCGTGATTACCCAGAGCGTTTGCTCCATAGGCATGATTTCCAAAATGTACATTACCGCCATTGAGGATTTGGACACCAAGATTCTGGAAAGCCTGGATGCCATGGGCTGCACCCCCTTCCAGAAGATTCGCTACGGCGTGATTCCCCAGCTTACAGCCAGCTTTATCTCCACCACCATTTATCGGTTCGATATCAATTTGAAGGATGCCACCACTCTGGGCATCGTGGCCGCCGGTGGCATTGGCTCCTCCCTGATGCAGTGCCTGAACAGCCGCCGCTGGGCTATGGTGGGCTCCTTTGTGTGGGGCCTGATGCTGCTGGTGGTGGTGATTGAGTTCTTCTCCACCAGAATCCGCACCAAGCTGGCCCACGGAGAGTGAGGATACCCGGGGTGCGCCCCGGCACTCCTGACGGCCCGGAAAGCGCCGCCTGGGAAACGGCACTAAGCCCCCTCGGTCTGCTTGCAAGGAGACCGAGGGGGACAACGGAAAAGGAAAAATTATGAAACAGCTGAACATCTATTTTACCAGTGACATTCACGGCTATTTCTCCCCCCTGGATTATGCCACGGGGGCCCACGCCGATACCGGGGCCGCCAACTGTATGCGCCGCTTCCCCAACGATGGAAATACCCTGATTATCGATGGGGGCGACACCTTGCAGGGCAGCCCCTTTACCTATTATCTTCACAAAAATGCCCTGGAAGCCCCCTGCGTTCCTGCCCGGATTATGAACTGCGGGGGCTATGATTTTTTCACCCTGGGCAACCATGACTTCAACTACGGCCAGGAATACCTGAGCCGGTATATCCAGGGCAGCGATGCCCGCTGCCTCTGCGCCAATGTGGCAGGGCTAAAGGGCGTGGAGCCCTATGCCATCGTCACCATGCAAAATGGTCTGCGGGTGGGCCTGACCGGCATCGTCACCCACCACATCAACATCTGGGAGCGGCCAGAGAATCTGAAGGGCCTGACCATCACCGACCCGGTGCCCGCCGCCGCGGCAGCGCTGGAGGCACTGAAGCGGGAGCGGGTGGATATCACCGTGTGCATCTACCACGGCGGCTTCGAGTGCGATTTGGACACCGGGGCAGCCCTGACGGACAGCGACGAGAACCAGGGCTACCGCATCTGCCGGGAGCTGGACTTCGATGTGCTGCTCACCGGCCACCAGCATATTCCCATTGCGCCCCGGCGCTTGCTGGGCACCTACATCTGCCAGACCCCGGACAAGGCGAAGCAGTTTGCCCGGATGGCATTGCAGGTCACCGCTTCCGGCATCACCATGGAAGGCTCCCTGGAGGATGCCGGGGGGGAGACAGACCCCCAGGCCGCCGCCATTCTGGCCCCCCTGGACAGGGCCGCCGCCGGTTGGCTGGATACCCCGGTGGGGCATCTGGATGTGCCCCTGCTGCCTGAGGAGCATATCGTCATGGCCCGGGAGGGCAGCGGCATTGCCAATTTCTTCAACCAGGTTCAGCTGGCGGCCTCCGGGGCGGATATCTCCTGCACCAGCCTGGGAAACCAGGTGAAGGGCTTCCGGCAGAGCATCACCGTCCGGGACGTGGTGGCGACGTATATCTACCCCAATACCCTGGATACCCTGCTGGTGAACCGCACCGTACTGAAGGCGGCGCTGGAGCGCTGCGCCCAGTATTTTTCCCTCCGCCCGGACGGCACCCTGGAGGTCAGCCAAGACTTCCTGAAGCCAAAGGTGGAGCACTATAACTACGATTATTTTGCCGGAATCCAGGTCACCATGGACATCCGAAACCCGGTGGGAAGCCGGGTGACCTCCATCCGCTACCAGGGCCAGGAGCTGCCCGACGGCCGGGAGCTGACCCTGTGCATGAATAACTACCGTTCCTCCGGCACCGGGGGCTACCCATGCTTTCGGGACTGCCCCAAGGTGCGCCAGCAGCAAACCGAGATTTCAGAGCTGATTATGGACTATGTGCTGGAGCGGGGAAGCATCACGGTGGACAAGACAAAGTGGCTCACCGTTCTTTACTAAAGGAGAATCCCATGAATATTTTGATTACCAATGACGACGGCATCAATGCCCAGGGCATTTCCGTTCTGGCCCAGGCCGCTGCCGATTTCGGAGATGTGACGGTGGTGGCCCCGGCGGAGCAGTGCAGCGCCATGTCCCACCGGATTACCCTGTCCCGGCGGATGCGGATTGAAAAGCGGGGGATGGATATCCCCCACGTCACCGCCTATGCTCTGGACGGCACCCCGGCGGACTGCGTGAAGGCCGCTCTGGATGCCATTTTGCAGGGGAAGCCCGACGTGGTGCTCTCCGGCATCAACCACGGCTACAACGTGGGCTTTGACGTGGCCTATTCCGGCACCGTGGGGGCAGCCATGGAGGCGGTGATGAGCGGCATCCCCGCCATTGCCCTGTCCCAGAACGATGTGGGCAGCTTCGACGTGGCCCGGCAATACCTGCACCGGATTCTGGAGGAGCTGCTCCCCACCGCTCCCTCGGACAGGGAAATTTGGAATGTAAATTTCCCCACCGAGCACTGCAACGGCATCCTGCGGGACCGCACCGTCTCCGTAGGCGGCTACTACAACGGCACCATGTATGTGGCGGAGGAGGACGGCGAGATGCACGTCCTGTCTCTTATACACATCTGACGCTGCCGACGAATAG
>UROL01000095.1 GCA_900549495.1 uncultured Eubacteriales bacterium
CAATACCACAGGGCGGTAGACACCCGCCTCCTCCACATACTGGACACCGAACCGGCACAGGGCGCTGCACCAGCAGCTTTCGGCATCGGCCTCATCCTGGGCCAGGAGCTTCTGATAAACGGCCAGAGCCTTGTCGAATTTCCCAGCTCTGCGCAGATAATTTCCGCAGTTGTGGGCAGAGGCCTGCTCCTTGCCGGTGCTTCGGGGAAGGGTCATCACCGCACCGCAGCTGGCGCAGGCCCCCAGGCTGCCCTCTGGAAGGGGGGCGACATTGCCGCCGCAGTATTTGCATTTTAGAGTTGCCAAGCCATCACCGCCTTTTTCTGTCATTATATGGGTGGTATGTCCGAAAGTCAACGGAAATATGTGCATCCTGTCGGCGGCTCTCAAGGCAGGGTATGAAAAAAAGGAAAATCCCCCCTTTATTTCCGGAGACAAAAGGAATATAATGACAAGAATAAAAGCATTTCAGGAGGGGCCCAATGCGTATTGTGATAAAAATCGGTACAAGCACCCTGACCCATTCCACAGGGCACCTGAATATCCGCCGGGTTGCCTCCCTGTGCCAGGTGGTCAGCGACATTAAAAATGCGGGGCATGAGGTGATTCTGGTATCCTCCGGGGCCATCGGCATGGGGGTAGGGAAGCTGGGCCTGCGCCAGCGCCCCGGGGATATCCCCGGGAAGCAGGCCGCTGCCGCTGTGGGTCAGTGTGAGCTGATGTACATCTATGATAAGCTCTTCGGGGATTACCACCATACCGTGGCCCAGCTGCTGATTACCGGGGAGGATGTGGCCTGCGAAAAGCGCCACCGGAATTTCAGCAACACCCTGAACCGGCTGCTGGACCTGGGGGCCCTGCCCATCATCAATGAGAACGACACCGTGGCCACCGAGGAGATTGTCATCGGCGACAACGACACCCTGGCTGCCATTGTGGCCAAAAGCGTGGGGGCGGCGCTGCTGGTGCTGCTGTCGGATATCGACGGCCTGTATACCGCCGACCCCCGCAAGGATGCCTCCGCTGTGCTAATCCCCACCGTGACTGCCCTGGACGATTCCCTTCGGGCGCTGGCCGGTGTCAGCGGCAGCGAGCAGGGCACCGGAGGCATGATTACCAAATTGCAGGCAGCGGAAATCTGTATGCATTGCGGCTGCGATATGGTCATTGCCAACGGCAATGCGCCGGAGCATCTCTATGCCATTCTGGAGGGAGCCCCCATCGGCACCCGCTTTGTGGCCCGGAAACAGGAGGAAGGCTTATGATGGAATTGCTTGCCGCCGCCCGTGGGGCGAAGAACCAAGTGGGCCAGCTGAGCACCTGGCAGAAAAACCAGGCGCTGCTGGCCATGGCAGAGGCCCTGGAAGAGAGCCGGGAAAATATTCTGGCCGCCAATGCCCTGGATTTGTCCGCTGCCCGGGGAAGCATCAGCGAGGTGATGCTGGACAGGCTCCGGCTCACCCCGGAGCGTATCGCCGCCATGGCCCAGGGAATCCGGGATGTGGTGGGCCTTCCCGACCCGGTGGGGGTGGTGCTGGAGGAGACGGTTCGCCCGGATGGACTGACCATTCAGAAGGTCTCCGTCCCCATGGGGGTGATAGCCATCATCTATGAGAGCCGCCCCAATGTCACCAGCGATGCCGCCGCCCTGGCCTTGAAAAGCGGCAATGTGTGCATCCTCCGGGGCGGCAAGGAGGCCATTCACTCCGCCACTGCCATTGTGGATGCCCTGAAAAGGGGGCTTTCCCAGGCGGGGATTACGGAGAATGCAGTCAATCTGGTGCAGGATACCTCCCGAAGCTCTGCCACTGCCCTGATGACAGCCCAGGGCTATGTGGATTTGCTGATTCCCCGGGGCGGTGCCGGGCTGATTGCGGCCTGTGTCCGCAATGCCACGGTGCCCTGCATCGCCACCGGTACCGGCATCTGCCACGTGTATGTGGAAAAGACAGCCGACCAGGATATGGCACTGCGGATTGTTGAGAACGCCAAAACCAGCCGCCCCAGCGTGTGCAACGCAGAGGAGGTGCTGCTGGTGGACAAGGCCATTGCCGGGGAATTCCTGCCCAAGCTCTATCAGCGCCTGGTGGCCCAAAGCGCCCACCCGGTGGAGCTGCGGCTGGACGAAACCGCCCAGTCCATTATTCCCGGTACCCCGGCAGGGGAGCGGGACTTCGACACGGAGTTCCTGGACTACGTTCTGGCGGTGGGCTGCGTAGAGGGGCCGGAGGCGGCCATTGCCCACATTGGGGCCCACTCCACCGGCCACAGCGAGGCCATTATCACCCGGGATGAGGCCGTGGCCCGGAAGTTCTGCGCCTGTGTAGACAGTGCGGCGGTATATGTCAATGCCTCCACCCGGTTTACCGACGGCGGCGAATTCGGGCTGGGCTGCGAGATGGGTATCTCCACCCAGAAGCTCCACGCCCGGGGCCCCATGGGGCTGCGGGAGCTGACCACCTATCACTATATCGTCCGGGGCAACGGACATATCCGATAAGGAGAATCAATATGACGTATGGATTTTTGGGCTGCGGCAACATGGGCGGGGCAGTGGCCCGGGCTCTGAGCAAGTCCACAAAGGATATTCTCATTACGGACCGCAGCGGCAGGGCAAGGCAGCTGGCCCGGGAGCTGGGCATTGGCTATGGCTCGGCTGAGGAAATCGCAGATACCTGCGGCTGCATTTTTCTGGCGGTCAAGCCTCACATGATGGAGCAGCTTCTGCTCCCCCTTCAGGGGGCGCTGCAGCGGCACAAGCCCCTGCTGATTACCATGGCCGCCGGGCTTTCCGTCAGCCGGATTGAGCAAATGGCCGGGGGCCCCCTGCCGGTAATTCGCATCATGCCCAACACCCCCGTGGCCGTGGGGGCGGGGATGACCCAGTATTGCTGCAACGGCCTGGTCAGCGATGCCATGGAGGCCGCCTTCCTGGCGGCAATGGCGCCCTCCGGCCGCCTGGATGCATTGGAGGAGAGGCTGATGGATGCGGCCAGTGCGCTGTCCGGCTGCGGCCCGGCCTATATGTATCTGTTCCTGGAGGCTCTGGCCGACGGTGCCGTGGCTTGCGGCATCCCCAGGGCCAAGGCTATGGAGTACGCCGCTGCCACCATGGCCGGTGCGGCCAAAATGGTGCAGGAAACCGGACTTCACCCCGGGGCACTGAAGGATGCGGTCTGCTCCCCTGGGGGCAGCACCATTGCCGGGGTGCGGGTGCTGGAGCAGCACGGCTTCCGGGGCGCAGCCATGGACTGCGTGGCGGCTGCCTATGAAAAAAATCAAAAGTTGGGAAAATAAAGGAGACAATATGGAATACCGAATTCTTGGAAAAACCGGCCTGCGGGTGTCCCGCCTGGGCCTGGGGGGCATCCCCATTCAGCGGATTGACCAGCTGGGAACCCGGGAGCTGCTGCGCCTGATGCTGGCCCAGGGGGTCAATTACATCGATACCGCCCGGGGCTATACCGTCAGCGAGGAGTATCTGGGCTTCGCCCTGGAGGGCATCCGGGAGCAGTTCGTCCTGGCCACCAAGGGCAGGGCCACCACCCGGGAGGAGATGGTGGCGGACATTGACCGCAGCCTTCACAATCTGCGTACCAACTACATTGACCTGTACCAGCTCCACAACCCCTCCAATGCAGCCCTGGAGGAAATCCTTGCCCCCGGCGGCGCTCTGGAAGCCCTCCAGGAGGCCAAGGCGGCGGGCCGAATTGGCCACATCGGCGCAACTGCCCATTCTGTAGAGGTGTTCCGCCGTCTGCTGGATATGGACTGGGTGGAGACCATTATGTTCCCCTATAACATTGTGGAGAATCAGGCCGAGGATTTGATTGCCCGGTGCCGGGAAAAGAACATCGGCTTTGTCTGCATGAAGCCCCTAGCCGGTGGGGCCATTGAGGATGGCCGACTGGCCCTGCGGTATGTGGCCGCCAACGACAATGTGACGGTGGTTATCCCGGGAATGGCAGAGCCCAAGGAGCTGGAGGAGAATGTGGCGGCGGTGCAGGACACAGCCCCGCTGAGCGGGCAAGAGCAGGCGGATATCCGCAAGGTGCGGGACAGCCTGGGTACCCAGTTCTGCCGCCGGTGCAATTACTGTGCCCCCTGCACTGCGGGAATCAGCATCCCCAGCGTCTTCCTGTTCGAGGGCTACCTCTCCCGCTACGGCCTGGGGGACTGGGCCAAGGAGCGCTACGGCACCATGGCCCACACCGCCGGCGAATGCGTACAGTGCGGCCTGTGCGAGGAGCGCTGCCCCTACCATCTGCCCATCCGGGAAATGATGAAGCGGACGGCAGAGAAATTCGGCTACTAATGCCAGGCTCCTCCGGCCAAAAACCGGAGGAGCCCTCCAACCTCTCACCCTAACAGCAGCGGTTGCGCAGGACTTGACGGAACCTTAAAAATGTGCTATGATTCTCCCGTTATCAAAGAAATGCCGCTATGATGGAATGGTAGACATCGCGGACTTAAAATCCGCTGGAGGCAACTCCGTACCGGTTCGAGTCCGGTTAGCGGCACCAAAATGAAAAGCACCACCTTGCGGTGGTGTTTTGTTTTTCCGTTCTCCAAAGCGAGGGAATGCTCCAACGTAAAAACTCGCAGCAGTCGGGAGAAAATCCGGGACTGCTGCGAGTTTGGCTAGATGTATGCAATTGCCGGGGCGTCAGGCTCTCTGCTCACAGTAAATGCAGCGGTGGATGCCGGCGGCTTTGTCGGTGGTGCGGAAAATCTGGGGCAGCTCCTGCTCGGTGGCGGAGATGCACCGGGGATTGGTGCAAACCAGGTCGTAGCGCAGATTCTCCCGGTCGATTTCCTCCCGGACAGGGTTGCGCTCTGCTTCCTTCAGCAGCATGAGAATCAGTGCCATGCGCATGTACTTGCCGTTGAGAGCCTGGCGGAAATAGGCGGCTCTGGGGTCGTCGTCCACGGCCACGCTGATTTCGTTCACCCGGGGCAGGGGGTGCAGCACGCTCATTTTTTCCTTTGCCAGCAGCATCTTTTCGGGGGTCAGCACATAGCTGTCCTTCAGCCGCTCATACTGCCAGGGGTCATCGAACCGCTCCCGCTGAATCCGGGTCATATACAGGATGTCCAGCTTGGGCAGGGCCTCTTCCAGGGAGGTAACCTCCTCATAGGGAATGTGCAGCTTTTCCAGCACGTTGAACCGGACAAAGCCGGGGAGCTTCAGCTCCTCTGGGGAAATCAGCACAAATTTGACGCCGGGGTAACGGCTGGTGGCCTCAATCAGGGAGTGTACCGTCCGGCCATATTTCAGGTCGCCGCAGAAGCCGATGGTCAGATTGTCCAGGTGCCCCATCTCCCGGGAGATGGTCAGCAGGTCTGCCAGGGTCTGGGTGGGGTGATTGTGCATACCGTCACCGGCGTTGATTACCGGCACGGAGGCATTCCGGGAGGCCACGAAGGGAGCGCCGTCCTTGGGGTGGCGGATGGCCATAATGTCGGCGTAGCAGCTGAGAATTTTTGCGGTGTCTGCCATGCTCTCGCCCTTGGAGGCGGAGGAGGAGCTTGCCTGGGAGAAGCCAATGACATTGCCGCCCAGCTCTATCATTGCCGCCTCAAAGCTGAGGCGGGTGCGGGTGGAGGGCTCGAAAAACAGGGTGGCCAGCTTCTTGTGCTTACAGGAATCCCAGTAGTTTTCCGGGTGGGCAATGATGTCCTTTGCCGTGGCAATCAGGCTGTCGATTTCCTCCACGGATAAATCCAAAATACTGATTAGGCTTCTCATTTTGCAGCTCCGTTCTTTTCCAGGTAGGCACGGATGCGGGCCACGTTTTCGGCGTGCTCGGGCTTTTCCTCCAGATATTCGATGATGTCATACACGTCCACCACGGAGTACACGGGGAAGCCGAATTCCTCCTCCACTTCCTTCATGGCCAGCTTTTCGCCCTTGCCCCGCTCCTTGCGGTCCACCATGATAAAGGTGGCGGCAACCTTCACGCCCTCCAGATGGCTGAGAATTTCCATGCTCTCCCGGATGGCGGTACCGGCGGTGATAACATCCTCCACAATAACCACTTCTTCACCGGCCTGGGGCACATAGCCCACGAACACGCCGCCCTCGCCGTGGTCCTTCACTTCCTTACGGTTGAAGAAGAAGGGGACGTTCAGGCCGTGCTTGCTCAGCGCCACGGCGGCGGATACGGCAATGGAAATGCCCTTGTAGGCAGGGCCGTAGAGGACAGCCTGCTTGTTGCCCAGCTTTTCCTGATAGGCCCGGGCATAGAATTCGCCCAGGGTGGCAATTTCGTCACCGGTTTTAATCATACCGGCGTTGATGAAGTAGGGAATCTTACGGCCGGATTTGGCGGTGAAGTCACCGAATTTCAGCACACCGGCATTTTCCAGGAACTGGATAAATTCTCTTTTATAGCTTTCCATGGTCAGTCTCCTTTGGTTTCAGTTTTTTGGGATGCGGTATGGCGCAAAGCGCCCCAGGGGGAGCCGAGGGCGCTTCGCACCGGATGCGTATACAAAACGGTTTCTGCGGGGCATTGAGCCGGGCGGGTTAGGGCACTACCGTATCGGTATATACCCCGTAGCGCCATTGTCCGGCGGCACTGCCGCCTTAGTCGCAGAACTCTGCCAGGCAGCGCTGGTAGGCAGCCACCGGGTCAGCGGCGGCGGTGATGGGTCGACCCACCACAATGTAGTCAGAGCCAATGGCCTTGGCGGCGGCGGGGGTCATTACCCGCTTCTGGTCGCCTGCGTCGCCGTCGGCGAAGCGAACGCCGGGGGTGACGGTGAGGAAGTCCTTGCCGCAGCGCTGGTGAACCTTACCGGCCTCCAGAGGGGAGCAGACAATGCCGTCCAGACCTGCGTTCTTGGCGGTCTCGGCGTAGTGCATCACCACCTGGTCAATGGGGGCGTGAATCATCAAATCCCGCTCCATGGCCTCCTGGTCGGTGGAGGTCAGCTGGGTGACGGCAATCAGCAGGGGGCGGCTGCCGTCGGGGCGGGTCAGAC
>UROL01000096.1 GCA_900549495.1 uncultured Eubacteriales bacterium
AGGCTATTCGTCGGCAGCGTCAGATGTGTATAAGAGACAGTTCATGGATTGCGCCAGATGCATAATCTGCTGCATCATCTGCGGGTTATTTAGAATGGAGCTTAGCTTTTCATCCAGTTCACTCATTTGCCGCCTCGAATTCTGCGAATCAGCTCCTGTGCCTCCGGCGTAGCCATGACCTGGGCAATCATTTCCTTGGCACCGGAATAGTCGCCCCCCTCTGCCCGGTGCATGGCATCACCGAATTCCTGACCGCCGTGCTGCTGCACCAGATGCAAAAGCTGCTGCCCCTCCGGGGAGTTGGCAATTTTCAGAAGCGCCCCATAGTCGGCACCGCTGCCGGTTTCCTTTTCCATATACACGCCTCCTGTCATGGCAGGGATACTGCCTGCTCACTATACTATATGAGCATGGACATAGGAATGTGAACCGGAAGAGAAGGTAAATGGAAAATATTATTTAATTCTTCCCATGACAGTGGAAAAAAGGGAATGCCTGTGGTATAATCTTGTATAGATGTAAATAGGGAGACAATAAATTGAAAATTCTAGTTTTATCCGATTCCCATGGAGTGCTGTATTTCATGCGTCAGTGCATGGATGTACTCCAGCCGGATGCGGTTATTCACCTGGGGGATATGGTTCGGGATGCCGATGCACTGTCTGCGGAATACCCGGGTGTTCGGTTCTACCAGGTGGCGGGCAACTGCGATTGCGGACGTGTCCCCATAGACTATCCGGAGATTCTGCTGGAGGATATCAGCGGTGTCAGGATTTATATGACCCATGGCCACCGCCAGGGGGTAAAATTCTTCCTGAGCAAGCTGGTTGCCGATGGGCAGCGGTGCGGTGCCAATGTGATTCTATACGGCCATACCCACGAGGCGGATTGCCGCCGGATGGAGGACGGCTGCTGGATTATGAATCCGGGTTCCGCCGGATACGGTTACAGTGCGGGAATCATCCAAATCAATGGGAAAGATGCAATCACCTGCAAGCTGGTCAGGCCGTCTGATTTGGAGGAATAAAGATGATTATTGCAGTGGATATTGGAAATTCCAACATCGTTATCGGGGGAATTCAGGACACGGAGATTCTCTTTGAGGCAAGGCTACGTACCGATGCCACCAAGACCTCCGACGAATATGCCATTGATTTGAAGATGCTCTTCGAGATTCACAGCATTTCCATTTTGAATATTGAAGGCTCCATCATTTCCTCTGTAGTGCCCCAGGTTCTGAATTCCATTAAGACCGCCCTGTGGAAGCTAACCCGGAAGGCGAGCCTGGTGGTAGGCCCGGGTGTAAAAACCGGTCTGAACATCAAGGTGGAGAATCCGGCCCAGACAGGAGCAGACCTGGTGGTTGGGTGCGTAGGTGCCATTCAGGAGCACAAGCCCCCGCTGATTGTGGTGGACATGGGGACTGCCACCACTATGGTGGCCCTGGACAAGGAGGGGGCCTTTATCGGCGGGTGCATCTGCCCTGGCGTGAAAATCTCCCAAGAGGCTTTGACTACTCGCACGGCGCTCCTGCCGGGCTTGCAGCTGGATCAGCCCAAATGCGTCATTGGCCGCAATACCGTGGAGTGTATGCGAAGCGGCATATTGCATGGGACTGCCTCTATGATTGACGGCATGATTGCCCGCTTTGAAGAGGAGCTGGGCTGCAATACCACCGTAATCGCAACCGGCGGAATCGCCCGGTTTATCCTGCCCTTGTGCCGCCGTGAAATTCGGTATGACAAAAACCTGATACTCAAGGGATTGGCAAAAATATACCGGGACAATGTCCATCCTATGCCAGCCGTGCCAGAAAAATCATCAAAACCGTAACCCCAATTCCGATAAAGAACCGGTCGATAAACTCTATGCGCTTCCTCTTAAAATAGGCTGCATTGGCCTCGTTGGGATAGGCCGGGTAAAAAGGGGAAGAATGTGGGTAGGCGTGTTTTTTCATATGCAATCTCTCCGTTTCTCTCAGGCGGCTGCCCGATGCTTTCTGGGGAGATTATCCAATACGATGTGTCCAATTATCTGGACAGAAAGAGACCGTAGCCAACCGGTCACCAGGAGGACTATTTATGACAAAGGCAGTAAAAAGCAAATTCTCCAAACCCACCGAAAAGAATCGGGAAGGCGGTTCCTTCCAGAAGGCCTTCGGCGGCGTGATTATGTTTTTCTATAAGGCACGGAAAATCGTCATGGCAGCGCCGGTGGCCATCTATGCATTCTATCTTGCGTACCAGAATAGCATTAAGCTCCCCTCAGAGGTGGGAATTTTCCTGCAAAATAATGGGAATTTCCTTCGAATGGTGGATCGGGGGACGGCGGTGGTATTCCCCCTGCTGGTTACTCTGGGATGCCTGACGCTGATGATGTTTTCCAGAAAGGCCATGTATGCCTGGGCAATCAGCATTTTTACTCTGGCGCTGCCGTTGCTGATTCTCCTGAGCAATACATTCCCGGCTTGACAATTTATTTTCCCGGTGTTCAATGTTTCTTCACCAATCGCACCGGATCCGTGGTATACTATATCTGAGCCTGCTGGTAGAGAAAGCTGATGCCGCGGAAATATCTGCGGATGCTCCAACGGTTTTCCCGTGACAAACCGGCATCCGATTCCATAGACAAGATAACACAAAAGGCAGCGATTCTCCGCTGCCTTTCCATCGCAATTGTGGGGCAGTTCCGCCAGAACTGCCCCACATATTTTATTTGGTGTCTAAATCCTGAATCTTCTTGTTTTTTCCGAAATATGCACAGATATACCCCACAAAGGAGGCGGCCAGGAAGCATCCGTCCACAATGGCCATGAGATTTACCACTCTGTCCGGAATATCCGGGAACAGCACCATGCAAATCAGGCAAACGAAGAGCACGGTGGTGCAGATCTTTCCAATCAGCAGGGCACCGGGCAGCATTTTCCCCTTGGTGTAGGCGGCGATGCCTGCAATCAGCTGGAAGCTCTCTTTAATCAGCAGCAGCCAAAGCACAGGGTAGAGAATGGGATGGTTCTTGGACAGGCAAATCAGCAGGGAGGCCTGGGTCGCCTTGTCTGCAACAGGATCCAGGACAATCCCCAGCTTGGAAATCATATTAAACTTCCGGGCAATCTTTCCGTCCACCAGGTCGGTGAGGCAGGAAAGGGCCAGCACGCTTCCGGCGGCCACATAGTCCGCCGTGGACTGGGCGGTGAGGTACAGGTACAGATACACCGGTATCAGCAGCAGACGGAACAGGCTGAGAAAATTCGGTATGGTAAAAACTTCTTTTTTCCAGTTTACGTTAAACATGGATAATCCTCCGAGGTAGTGGTCATGTGCACCGTCCGGGGCTGCCGGAGAGATTTGACGCACTTACAAATACTGCTATATTATAGTCCGTTTTGCATCATTTATCAAGCGCATTATCCATAAATTTTTAAGGATGCGGTATTTTGCCCCAATTATCTTTTTGCCACCGCATTGGAGTAGTGCAGCACCAGGTGATGCCAGGTGTGTTTATCCAGCTTCTCTGTCATGGGAAGCCCGGCCAGCTGCTGGAAATCGGCCAAAGCATGTCTTGTCACTTCATCCATATGGCCGGTTTGTGCAGGGCAGAGAATGCTGTGGTATTCTTCGGCAAGGAAATGCATCATGCTTTGCGCTAAGTGAAGGTGCGGACTGTATTCTCCCGGTTCCGGCGGAAGCACTGTTTGCCGGTCTGATAGAATGGGATGGAGAGCATCCAGGGCGATGACGGCATGGTCATAGGCCCGGACAATTTCCTCCCAGGTTCGCAGGTCGGCAACGCCGGTGACAGGCAGACCGTGTTTGTGCTGAAACCGGGCAACAGCGGCCTGGGTGCGGGAATCGTAGATCCCATTGGGCACCGGAAGCTCCCCATCACCTTCATGCTGGGCAATGGCCCGAAGCATCCATTGCAGACTCCGTACCGGCTGATTGTAAAGCCTTCGATTGGCATTCATCGTTTTCCCTCCTGTCTGCTGCCGTCCCTGTCGCCGCTGGAGAGAGGAGTTCCCGGGAATTGTGCAATGTCCGCAGGGCGGGTATTGCGGTTCCGTGGTGGGGTTTGGTTGATGATAGCGGAGGTATAGGGCAGCTGCTCAAAATCTCGCAGACTGGTGTCCTCAATGCCGATAAATTGATTGAATATGGCCTCCCAGGTGCTGTAATTGACGGCACCGGTCTGAGGGAGACCAAACCTTCTTTGTGCAGCAAGGACAGCAGAGCGGGTAGCGGGGCCATAAATTCCGTCAATGGCAATGGGAGGAATCTCATTGATATAGGAGGAAAGCACCCGCAGCATATATTGCAGCTGCTCCACCCGAATTCCCCGATCGCCTTGCTGGATGGGCTTCTGCCCAGCCCAGGCAATATTGTAGTAATTCTGCCCCTGACTTTGCAGCTCTGCCAGATTGGTAACTGCGGTATAAAGCCGAACCAGCTCGTACCAGGTTGCCTGCCCCACAATTCCATCGGGATTGAGATTGAAAATCTCCTGGAATTTTCGCACGGCGGCTTCGGTTTTCTCTCCGAAGATTCCGTCATTCTGGGGGATTTTCGGAATGGCAGGGTAGTTTTGGGTAATTCGGTTCAGCTCCGTCTGAATTACCACCACATTGGGGCCGATGTTTCCCCGGCGAATGGGCGAGCCGGGATAGGAGGCGGTATAGTTCCGGACCGGGGCGTTGTGGACGATTTCGATGTTGCCATAATAGCTTCGCAAAATCTGAATGGAATTATAGCCCTGCCGGGCCAGCTCCTGGCTGCCCCATTGGCTCAGCCCCTCACAGGTCACTGTGGTGCCGTTGCAGTATTTTGCTGCCAGAGGCTCCACAAATCCCGGGCGGCGGATATAGTCCCGGAACAGTTCATCCACCAGCTGGGAGATGTTGGTAAAGAAGCTCCTGCCATTTACAAACGCCTGGTCATAGGCGGTGTTGTTGGTGATATCAAAATCATAGCCCCGGCTGCGGTAAAATTCCGTATAAACCCGATTCAGCGCAAAGGAGGTAATGGCCAAAATATTGGCCCGCAGGGCACTTTCCTCCCAGGTGGGATATATTTCACTGGAGGCGGCGTTTTTAATGTAGTCAGGGAAATCCACGGTCACATTTTCCGCCGGCGTATTGGGCGCTCCCAAATGGACGGTGATGCGCTGCGGGACATAGGGAGTAACTGTGGGCATTTTTCGTCCCCCCTTTACAAATCCTGGGGCGGGGTTACTGTGTCCATACTGTCCTCCTCCCCGGTGGGAAGCAGGGAGAGGGGAATCAATTTGATATTCTGGAATGTGGTGGTTTCTGCAAAAATCTGAATATTTTTGGATTCAAATGGGCCAAAGCCGTTGTGGTAGGCATACATATTTACCAGAGCATAGGGCTTTTCATCGCCTCCCGGCTCCTGGCTTTCTGCCAGAGCCGGTACGGGAATCTCAATGGCGGAGATCAGGCCGCTTCGGTCGGTCAGACGCATGGCAATGGCCGTTTCGTCCGGTGCGGTTATCACAATGGCCACATCCCGCAGAGGAATTTCTGCATTGCTGGTATAGGCCCGGGCCTGTATATAGCCAGTTGCGGACATATTCATCCCTTCCTTTCCATACTCCATTAGGATATGATTTTCGGGCAAAAAAAGTGCAGCGGTAACGCTACCGCTGCTCAGGCCCGGGGCAATGAAAAATTTGCCCCCGCTGCTACAAAAAGGTCTTCATTTGGCGTACATTGTTGCTTTCGGTGTCCAGCAATTTCTGGGACAGGGAATGGACGGCATCATCCCGCTGCTCCATGCGGTGGAGGTTTTTCAGCCCCTTGATGATGCCGTTGGTGTTTCCATGAATCATCATGGCGGCAATTTTGCTGTCCACGTCACCAAAGGAGAGCCGCATTTTTGCCATTCTGTCTGTCATGAATCGAATGGAGGAATTGAGCTCCGGCAGGGCCCAATTTCGATTTCTGGCAATGGCGTGGGCCTCGCTTTCAATGAAGTCCAATTCCCGCAGTTGGGATTCCATTTCCTTGCGAAGCTCCGGCTTCATCTGGACATCCAAGACACTTCGAATGCCGATTTGCCCCATCTGTGTGGTTTTCAGAAGGGAGGACAGTACTTCTTTGCTGTTTTTCATTTTCTCACCCCGGGGAGTATGTGCTTTTTCCCTTTGGGCTATTCAGGCACAGAAACGAAATCTTCGCATATAATGGGAAAACGGAAAGGATGTGGTAGACGCATGTGTGCCATTGCAGGCAGCATTGATTTTCCCATTGCCAATGAAACCGCGCAGAAGATGCTGGCCACGATGTTACGGCGGGGCCCGGATGGGCAAGGCATTTTCCAGGAGAACCAGTGCACACTGCTGCACGCCCGGCTGGCCATTGTGGACCCGGCGGGAGGGAGACAGCCAATGCAGCTGGCGTATGGGGCAGAGCGCTATACACTGGTATACAATGGGGAGCTGTACAACACCGAAGAGCTTCGCCGGGAGCTGATGCAGCTGGGCCATGTGTTCCGGGGGCATTCTGATACAGAGGTAGTGCTGCATGCCTTTGCACAATGGGGAATGGACTGTGTTCGGATGTTCAATGGCATTTTTGCCTTTGCCGTGTGGGAAAGTCGCCGACAGCGCCTGTCCCTGGCCAGAGACAGAATGGGTGTCAAGCCCCTGTTCTATGTCCACCGTCCGGACGGACTGGTGTTTGCCTCTGAAATAAAGACCATACTCTGTTGCCCGGAAATCAAACCGGAGCTGGATGCAGAGGGTGCATACCAGCTTTTGCTTTTGGGGCCCGGTCGGATTCCCGGAAGTGGTATTTTCAGGGGAATCCGGGAGCTGGAGCCGGGATGGTGCGGCACATATGAAGCAGGCCATTTGTCCCTCCGCCCGTATTGGAAGCTCACAGACCACCCCCACACGGACTCCTTTGCCGAGACGTGCGAAAAGGTTCGCAGCTGTCTCTTATACACATCT
>UROL01000097.1 GCA_900549495.1 uncultured Eubacteriales bacterium
CCTCGGTCTCGTGGGCTCGGAGATGTGTATAAGAGACAGCACCTGCATGATGTGCTGCCACAGTGCCCGGTAGCCCCGGCGGCCCTGCTGCAATTCCAGGGTAGCCTGGTGGGCCAGCTGAGAGAAGGCGGGGTCGGACTTTTTGGCGGAGGCGGTGGGGTAGATTTCCTCCAGGTCAGAGACGGTGAAGGGAGCCTCCTTGGGGTATTCCCCGGTGAAGCTCTGGTCGAAATAGGGCAGCTCCGGCTGCCGCTGGGAAAGCTCCGCAATAATCAGGCCCATTTGCAGGCCCCAGTCCCCCAGGTGCACGTCGCCGATGGTGTTCCAGCCCAGGTAATGATACAGCCGCTTTAAGGATTCCCCGATAATGGCGGGGCGGAGATGGCCGATGTGCAGGGGCTTTGCCACGTTTGCGCCGCCGTAGTCCACCACAATGGTCTTACCCTGGCCGGTTTTCTCCACGCCGAAATCCGGAGCGGTACGCATCTTCTCCAGATAGTCCGCCAGGAAGTGGCCGGAGAGCTTCAGATTGATAAAGCCGGGCATGACGGCCTCGCACATATCATAGTCTTCCTTGCAAAGCTGCTCTGCCACGGCCTTTGCAATCTGGATGGGGGCGCACTTATACTGCTTCGCCGCAGCCAGAGCGCCGTTGCACTGGTATTCGCACAGGTCCGGCCGGTTGGAAACCGTCACCCGGCCAAAGGCGGGGTCGTACCCCGCCGCCTGGAAGGCCTGCTGCATTTTATCCGTAATGATATCCAAAATTTTTTCCATATACTTCTCCTTCTGCCCGGCCTCTGGGCCGGGAAATCCTCTTGGTGGCAGCCTTCGGGAGCTGCGGAAAAAGGCGGCTGCCGGATGGGGGCAGCCGCCGAAAGTTACTTCTTCGTGGACTTGTCGTCTGCGGTATATTGGTAGGCGTACTTGGTGTACTTGTAGTTCCGGCTGGAGGCGTTCTCCACCTTGCTCAGCACGGCACCCAGCACCGGGCAGTTGGCATCCCGCAGTTGCTGCACCACGCCCTGCACCGCACGGTAGGGGATTTTGGCGGCCTCGATAACCACCACGGCGCCGTCGCACTTTCTTGCCAGCAGGGCGGCATCACTCACCGTGCCCAGAGGGGCGGTATCCACCAGAATATAGTCGAACTGCTTCCGGCCCCAGTCCAGCAGGGCATCCAGGCGGCGTCCGGCCAGCAGCTCCGCCGGGTTAGGGGGCACCGGGCCCGCAAGGAGCATATACATCACCGGCTCGTCTGTGACGCACAGGGACTCATCCAGATTTGCCAGGCCGGAGAGATAGTGGGACAGGCCCAGACGGACGGCCTCCCGATTGGCCACCTGGGATTTCAGAGTGGAACGGCGCAAATCCGCATCCACCAGCAGCACCCGCTTGCCCAGCTCCGCCATGGACTTTGCCAGCTCCAGGGTCAGGCTGCTCTTGCCTTCGCTGGCGGTGGTACTGGTAAAGAGGATGACCTTCTTTTCATCGCCGCAGAACTGGATGTTGGCACGGATGTATTTAATCTGCTCACTAATCTGGTAGGGAAGCTCATGGGGCTTGAAATTTACTTTCTGCATGGGATTTCTCCTCTGATGAAATAATTTCTATCTTATATCAGGCTTTCTGCCTGTTGGTCTCGAATTTGGGTTTCACAGGGTTGTGAAAAATGAAAATTGGGAATCTCGCTTGTACAACAAAAAGCGAACCATACAGGCGCCGCCCAGCCGAAGCGGGGCGGTGCCCTTTTGGTTCTTTGCGCATGGGAGCCAGGGATTAGCCGACCATATAGACGGCGTAAGTACCGTTGGCCTCCACCTCAGCGGAGAACTCACCGGCCAGGCCTGCGTAAACAACAGTCCAGTCCTCGGTGTTCTCGTACTTCACCAGAACGACAACATAGATGTTCTCGGTGCCTTCGCCGTAGAAGTTCAGGACACAGGGATAGGTGTCGGCGGTGAAATCACCCTGGGCAATCAGAGTCATCTTGGCAGCGGAAGCGCTCTTCAGCAGCTCCACGTCAACGTTCTCCTTTGCAGCCTCAACAGCGGCGGCAACGGCGGCGTCAACCTCAGCCTCGGTGGCGGGCTCCACCTTGGACTCGGTGGTGGTAACATTGACAGTCTCAACCAGGCCGGACTTGCTTGCATTGACAACATCGATCAGAGTGCCCTTGCTGCCGTTCACAACGTTGATCAGGTTGCTCTTGCTGCCATTCACAACGGTGACCAGATCGCTCTTGCTGTCAGCAGCGAAAGCAACAGTGCACAGAACGGAGGCGGCCAGAGCCAGGGCCAGAACCAGAGAAATAACCTTCTTCATGATAATTTCCTCCTTTCTCGAAGAATTTATTTAGACAGAGAAAACTCTGCTAAATACATTTTACAGGGCGGAGCTTACTCCGCAGGGACATAGAACAGCTCCAGCAGGAATGTCTGCAGGGCGGCCTGGTCGATGTAGAATTCATCGTGGGCCTGCCCATGGTGGGTCTCGCCGGGGATATTCATCATGGTATCGCAGACCTGATAGCTGGCAAGCTGCTTGATGGTATCGCCGTCCATATCGGTTTCCATATAGGGCTCCAGCCGATTCATCAGGTTTTCTACCATGGAGCTATTCATTCCGTTAAGCTGGCGGAACATCTGCTGGATAAACCAGCGGTGCCGCCCCATCCGCACATTGTTGCTGCCCACGCTGCCGGTATCCCGGTAGCGGATAAAGCGCTCCAATGCTGGGCCATCCATGGTGATGGTGCTTCCGGCGGTATAGGTGGGGTCAATATCTGTCCAGTCCTCTTCCAGGGTGACGGTCACGCCCCCCATGGCTTCCCCGGCGGCCACAATGCCATCCAGGGTCAGGGAAATGTAGCTTTGAATGGGGATGCCGTAGAGCACCTCAGAGACCTTATTCTTGGCCAACAGGCAGCTGCGCTTGGGGCTGTCGCCGAAGGAATACTGCATATTCAGCTGCATCTGGCCGGAGAACAGGAAATTCCGGTCCCGGTCGTACACGTCCACACTGGTCATGGTGTCCCGGGACATGGTGACAGGCTGAACTGTCTTGGCATCCTGGTCAATCACCAGCAAAAGAATGGTATCGGACCGGCCACCGGCACCCACGCCCTTCTTGTCCAGCTGGGCGGTATCCCGGGAGTCCACACCCAGGAAGAGCACGGTGCGCAGCCGGGAATTGTAGCGCCAGGTTTTTCCGTCCACCGTTACCGTCCTGCCCCAAGCCTCGGGCTGGGTTTCCTCCATCGGGGCCTCCACCGTCTCATCGGAAGAGGCGGCAGGCTCCTGGGCATCCGACAATGTGGTAACCGTCTGGGCCGATATCCGGCTGGGGGAATGGTCTGCACAGCCCGCCAGCAGCTGCATGGTAAGCAGCAGCGCCAGAGCCAGGGCGGCAGAGGAGATTATCTTTTTCTTTTTCATCCGATTCTCGCCTTTTTCTTGCCGGGATTCTCCGCGCTCACCTCGCCCAGAACGTTCAGGCCCAGGTAGTTGCGAACATCCTCTTCGTCCTTAATGGTGTCATCCAGCAGGTAGGCAACCACGAAGATGCCTGCCAGCAGCACAAACAGCGCCAGGCCGCCCAGAGCCGCATTCTTCTTCACAGAGGGGCTCACCGGCCTTACGGGAACCGTGGCACGGCTGACCATGGAGGGCTCGTCGGTATTCATAACCGAGGCGATCCGTGCCCGGAGCTCATCGGCCAGGGCATTGCTGATGTCCGCCGCCAGCTGGGGGTCGGGGTTCTTGACCTTGATTTCCAGGATGTGGGAGCCAGAGGGATTGGAAATATCCACGGTATTCAGCAGCCTGTCATAGGTGGTGCTCAGGCCCACGGACTCGATGACGCTCTCCATCACCTCTCGGGTGGTGGCCACAATCTGGAAGTCCACGGCCAGCTGGCTGCCAATCTGCAAGTCTGCCAGAGAGGTAATGCTGGTGGATTTACTGTAGACATAAATCATGGAAGTGGCCTGGTATTGAGGGGTGACGAACAGCTTGGTGAAAATACCGGCGGCAGATGCGCCAATCACCAGGGCCAGAACCAGGGCCCAGCCCCGGCGCAGCAGCACCTGGGCCAGTTCCATCAAGTCGATGGTGTCCTCGGTATCGGGTTTATTGAATGTCTGTGTATTTCTTCCTTCGCTCATAAGGGAACAACTCCTTTTGCTTTTCCGCCGTGAACATGCAGGCAAAGCCAACTGCCCGCGCCGTGAGGGGAAATTCCTTTTCCTTTTTCTTTTACAGATTATCAAGCTAATCTTACCAGAGAAGCCCGGAGAATTCAAGCATTATTTTTGGAAAAATGATGGGAAAAATGCTATCTGTTTTTGTTCACTTTGGAAAATAGTTTTCCTTTCTGCGTTTCCTGCCCCTTTTCGGATACAGGCCGGAGAAAGGAAACGCTGCCAAAAATGCCGTTTAACTGTAATAGTATATCATATTCCCGGCAGAAATTCCATTCGCAATATAAACGAGCTTTCCTGCCCATCTGTGTGGAATTTCCCATCTTGCCAAAGGGGCGGCCCTGTTGTATAGTAAAGGTGCAAAAAGGAGTGAGTCCAATGTACTAGGGAGCATTCCCAGAGAAATCCGCAGAAAGCAGAGGTTATGCAAATGCCGGAACCCAACAGCAATGGGAAATAACCCTCGGTTGATTCCAAGCGAATCGGTCGGGGGTTATTTCTTTGCCTTTTTCCGGTTTTCTTTCCCCGGCCCGGGGGAAAGGCTGGGAGAAGTCTTGACGGTGGGGCCCGGGCATCGTATAATAGTGCAACTATCCTTTTATTCACAAAGAAGTGAGACACAGATGCATAAGCAAGAGTACACTCTGGGCCTTCGCCGGGGGCTGCCGGTGGGGCTGGGGTATTTTTCCGTCAGCTTTGGGTTTGGGGCCATGGCTGTGGCCAAGGGGCTGACGGTGGCCCAGGCCACGGTGATTTCCGCCAGCAACCTGACCAGCGCCGGGCAGTTTGCCGGGCTTACCGCCATTGTGGAGCATTCCGGCCTGGGAGTGCTGATTCTGACCCAGCTGATTATCAACAGTCGCTACGCCCTGATGAGCTTGGCCCTGAGCCAGCGGATGGGACAGGAGATTGGGCTGCTGCCCCGGCTGCTGATTGCCTTTTTCAACACCGACGAGGTTTTCGCCCTGGCCATGGCCCGGGAGCATCCCCTGACCGCTCCGTTCCTGTACGGCCTGGGGCTGCTGCCCATTGTGGGCTGGGTCAGCGGCACCCTGCTGGGGGCCCTGGCAGGCTCCATTCTCCCCGGCTCCGTCCCCACGGCCCTGGGGGTCATGCTCTACGGTATGTTCATTGCCATCGTCATTCCCCCGGCAAAGAAAGAGAAGGCCGTGGCGGTAACGGCCCTGCTGGGTCTGGCCTTCAGCAGTCTGTTTGCCTGGGTTCCGGCTCTGACCAAGGCCCCCAAGGGCACGCCCATTGTAATCTGCACGGTGGCGGCAGCCGCCATCTGCGCCTGGCTGTTCCCGGTGAAGGAGGAAGGGCAATGAATATCTATGTCTCCATCGCCGCCATGGCTCTGGCCACCTATCTTGTCCGGATGCTGCCCCTGACGGTGTTCCGCAAGCCCATCAACAGCCGGTTCGTCCGGTCGTTTCTCCACTATGTCCCCTATGCCTGTCTGGCAGCCATGACCTTCCCGGCCATTTTGCAGGACACCGCCTCCACCCTCAGCGGTGTGGCGGCTCTGGTGACGGCAGTGGTGCTGGCCTATCGGGGGCAGAGCCTGATTGTGGTGGCTCTGGCCAGCTCCGGGGCAGCCTTCCTGACAGAACGGCTGCTGGGGCTCCCTTTTTAGGGAAACTCTGATTCAATCGGCAAGAGCTTCCCTGGGGTGAAAACTTAATTTTTCCTTATGTTCACAATTCGGTTGTTGACAATTTCCCCCGGCTCTGCTATAAAGGCACGACAGGATGCGCCGGGGGATAAAAACGGTGCAGCGCCGCTCTGCGCCCGCATGGGAGGATAAACCTATGGGATTCTGGGAAATACTAGTACTGGGCGTGGGCCTGAGCATGGATGCCTTTGCCGTATCCGTATGCAAGGGTCTGGCCGTTCACCGGGCAGACGGAAAGACTGCGCTGGTGTGCGGGGTCTGGTTCGGCGCATTTCAGGCGCTGATGCCCCTGGTGGGCTATTTCCTGGGGATGCTTTTTGCCGAAGCCATCCAGGCGGTGGATCACTGGGTCGCCTTTGGTCTGCTGGTGCTGGTGGGGGGCAATATGATAAAGGAGGCCCTGTCCGGCGAGGCAGAATCCTCCAGCGCCGACCTATCCATACGGGCCATGCTGCCCCTGGCAGTGGCCACCTCCATTGATGCTCTGGCCGTGGGCATTTCCCTGGCCATGACCGAAGCCCCCATTTGGACGGCTGTGGGTGTCATCGGCGTTATCACCTTTGCCCTTAGCGCGCTGGGTGTCACCATCGGCGGCATCTTCGGCAACAGGTTCGAGAAGAAAGCAGAAATTCTCGGCGGTGTGGTGCTGATTTTGCTGGGCTGCAAGATTCTGCTGGAAAGCCTGGGGATTCTCTAATGTCTGTCAAATTGCGAAAAGCCCTGGTGCTCACCGCCTCCCTGGCGGTGCTGGCCTTTATCTGGGGCAACTCCCTGCTCTCCGGGGAGAAATCCGGGCAAATCAGCGGCGGCTTGCTGCGCTGGCTGAAGGAGGCCATCCCCCTTCTCCGGGGTATGCCGGAGCTGCTGCTGCGAAAGCTGGGGCACTTCTCGGAGTTTGCCGCCCTGGGATTTCTTCTGTGCTGGCTGTTCCGCCTGGGCGGGCAGCAGGGCATCCACCGGGTCAGCGTGCCTTTGCTCTGCGGTATGCTGGCTGCCAACATCGACGAGACCATTCAGGTCTTCCGGCCAAACCCTGTCTCTTATACACATCTGACGCTGCCGACG
>UROL01000098.1 GCA_900549495.1 uncultured Eubacteriales bacterium
CGCAACAGGCTGCCGTCTGCACCTGATCCGGCCGCTGGGCTTTGACATCTCCGAAAAGGCCGTCCGCCGTGCGGGTCTGGATTACTGGCACATGGTGGAGGTTCGGGACTACGAAAATCTGGAGGACTTCTTCGCGAAGAATCAGGTGGAGGAAATGTGGTGCCTGTCCACGAAAGCGCCGAGGAGCTATACCGAGGCTGCCTTTCACGACGGCTGCTACCTGTTTTTCGGGAAGGAGACTAAGGGACTTCCGGAGGACTTCCTTCGGGCGCACTACGACGCGTGTGTTCGCATTCCCATGCGTCCGGATGCCCGGAGCCTGAATCTGAGCAATGCGGTTGCCGTCACCGTCTACGAGGCACTGCGTCAGCTGTCGTTTCCCAATTTGCGCGACTTTGGTAAAATGCGGGAGTGACCTCCCGAGAATATGGAGGAGTTATCATGAACTACAATAAGAAGTCCATCGAGGACATCGACGTGGCCGGCAAGCGGGTCCTGTGCCGCTGCGACTTCAATGTTCCCACCAAGAACGGCGTCATCACCTCCGACAAGCGGATTGTCGCCGCCATGCCCACCATCAAGTATCTGGTTGACCACAACGCAAAGGTCATCCTCTGCTCCCACATGGGCAAGCCCAAGGGCGAGTGGAAGCCCGAGCTGAGCTTGCAGGTTGTGGCAGACCGCATCTCCCAGCTGCTGGGCAAGCCCGTCATTATGGCCAAGGATGTGGCCGGTGAGGACGCCCATGCAAAGGCCGCCGCTCTGAAGGACGGCGAGGTGATGCTGCTGGAGAACACCCGGTTCGAGAAGGGTGAGACCAAGAACGATCCCGAGCTGAGCAAGGCCCTGGCCAGCATGGCTGACATCTTTGTTAACGATGCCTTCGGCACTGCCCACCGTGCTCACTCCTCCACCGCCGGTGTGGCTGACTACCTGCCCGCCGTCTGCGGCTACCTGGTCCAGAAGGAAGTTTCCATCATGGGCAAGGCTCTGGCCAACCCCGAGCGTCCCTTCGTTGCCATTCTGGGCGGCGCAAAGGTCTCCGACAAGCTGAACGTTATCAACAACCTGCTGGAGAAGGTGGATACCCTGATCATCGGCGGCGGCATGGCCTATACCTTCCTGGCCGCCAAGGGCTACAGCGTGGGTACCTCCCTGCTGGACAGTGAGAAGATTGACTACTGCAAGGAAATGATGGCCAAGGCTGAGGCCAAGGGCGTGAAGCTGCTGCTGCCCATTGATACCGTGGTGGCCTCTGCATTCCCCGACCCCATCGACGGCGAGATCAGTGTCCAGACCGTCCCCTCCGATGCCATCCCTGCTGACAAGATGGGCCTGGATATCGGCGAGAAGACCCGTGAGCTCTTTGCCGAGGCTGCCAAGTCCGCCAAGACCGTGGTCTGGAACGGCCCCATGGGCGTCTTCGAGAATCCCACCCTGGCCAAGGGCACCATTGCCGTGGCACAGGCTCTGGCGGATTCCTCTGCCGTGACCATCGTAGGCGGCGGTGACTCCGCAGCTGCCTGCGAGCAGCTGGGCTTTGCCGACAAGATTACCCACATCTCCACCGGCGGCGGCGCTTCCCTGGAGTTCCTGGAGGGCTTGGAGCTGCCCGGCATCGCCTGCCTGCAGGACAAGTAATATAACCGAAATCCAATTCCCGGGGGATGCCCCTCCCCCGGGCCATTTATGCAGAAATATGTCAAATTTTATCATTTTTTGAGAAATGATACGAGATAGAGGAGAATTTCAAAATGAACAGAAAATACCGCAAGACCGTTATTGCCGGCAACTGGAAGATGAACAAGACCCCCTCCGAGACCAAGGAGTTTATGGCCAAGCTGAAGACCATTATGCCCAAGGGCCGTTGGTGCGATGTGGCTCTGTGCGTTCCCGCCGTGTGCATCCCCGCTGCTGTGCGGGCCATGCGTGAGACCCGGGTGGGCATCGGCGCTGAGAACTGCAACGCCAAGGCCTCCGGCGCTTACACCGGCGAAATTGCCACCAATATGCTGGTGGATGCCGGCTGCAAGTATGTGATTATCGGCCACTCCGAGCGCCGTGCCATGGGCGAGACCGATGCCGACGTCAATGCCAAGGTTCTGGCTGCTCTGGAAGCCGGTCTGGTGCCCATTATGTGCTGCGGCGAGACCCTGGAGCAGCGGGAAGCCGGCATCACCGAGGAGTGGATTGCCATGCAGATTAAGCTGGGCCTGAAGGATGTCTCCGAGGAGAAAATTCGCAAGGTTATCATTGCCTACGAGCCCATCTGGGCCATTGGCACTGGCCGTACTGCTACCCCCGAGCAGGCTGAGGAAGTCTGCGAGAGCATCCGTGCCGTGGTGCGGAAGCTGTATTCCTCCAAGAATGCCCGGGCCATCTCCATCCTGTACGGCGGCTCCATGAACGAGAAGAACGCCTTCAAGCTGCTGGCTCAGCCCGACATCGACGGCGGCCTTATCGGCGGCGCTTCCCTGGTGCCCGAGAAGTTCGTGCAGATTATCGAGGCTGCCAACCAGCCCACCGTGTAATTTCGGATTGAAATGCATTCAGCGCAGCTGTTTTTGGCAGCTGCGCTGATTGACTTACAGGAAACATTAGGTGTATGCTATGGAAACACTTCTTCTTTCCGCCTCAGATCCTGCCACTGCGGGGATTGCGGCGGACATCATCAAAAAGGGCGGCCTGGTGGCCATTCCCACGGAAACCGTTTACGGCCTGGGGGCCAACGGACTGGACCAGCAGGCGGTTATTAAAATTTTCCAGGCCAAGGGTCGCCCCCAGGACAACCCCCTGATTCTCCATGTGGCAGAGCCCAGGGAAATGGAGAAATTCTGCCATGACATTCCCCAGGCGGCCTATGCTCTGGCGGAAAAATTCTGGCCCGGCCCTCTGACCATGGTGCTCCCTGCCCGGGATATTGTGCCCCGCCGTACCACCGCCGGGCTGGATACCGTGGCCGTTCGCTGCCCGGATAGCCCGGTGACCCGGCAGATTATCCGGCTTTCCGGCGTGCCCATTGCCGCACCCTCTGCCAATATCTCCGGCAAGCCCTCCACCACCACGGCCCAGCACGTTCTCCACGACCACAATGGAAAAATCGATGCCATTGTGGACGGCGGCCCTTGCCGGGTGGGGGTGGAATCCACCATTGTGGACCTCACCGAGGAACGCCCCCGGCTGCTGCGCCCCGGCGGAATCACCCCGGAGCAGCTAATGGAGGTGCTGGGGGATTTGGTGATTGACAAGGCCGTAACTGCCCAGATTGACAAGGATGCAGTGGTGAAGGCCCCCGGCATGAAATACCGCCACTATGCCCCCCAGGAGCCGGTGGTGATTGTGGCCGGTTCCCGGGAGAAGGCAGCCCAGTATATCCACCGGCATTTCGCCCCTGGCGACCGGGTGCTGTGCTTTGAGGAGGAGCTGCCCCTGTACCGGGACTGCAATCCCCTGGCCTACGGCAAGGAATCCCAGGTGGAGACTCTCAGCGCCGGACTTTTCGCCGCTCTGCGGGAGCTGGACGATGCCAGTATCCATCAGGTGTATGCCCGGTGCCCCGTGGGGGGCGGTGTGGCCTACGCCGTCCAGAACCGGCTGAAGAAGGCTGCTGCCTTCCATATTGTGGATGCGGAGGCAGAGGAATGATTCTGGGCATTACCGGCGGCACCGGCTGCGGAAAAACCACCCTGCTGAATGTGATTCGGGATTACGGAGGGCTGGTGCTGGACTGCGATGAGATTTATCACCAGCTGCTGGAATCCGACGTCTCCCTACTGGATGCCTTGAAAAGACGATTTCCCGCTGCATTCTTCGACGGCTGCCTTGCCCGGAAGGAACTGGGGCGCATGGTTTTTGCAGACCCTGCCGCCTTGGCGGACTTGAATGCCATTACCCATTCCGCCGTTCGGCGGGAGGTGGAGCGCCGCCTGGAGGCAGGGCCGGAGCTGGCGGCCATTGATGCCATCGGCCTGTTCGAAAGCGGGCTGAACCGGCTGTGCGACCTGACCGTGGCCGTTACGGCCCCCCGGGCGATGCGGATTGACCGACTGATGCGCCGGGACGGTATTTCCGCGGCCTATGCCGAAAGCCGCATCCACGCCCAGCACAATGAGGACTGGTTCCGGGAACACTGCGATTTTGTCCTGGAAAATTCCGGCACCCAGGAAGAATTTCACAAGAAATCCATTGATTTTTTGAATGCACAAGGTATAATATCCCTAGTGTGATTTTCACCCTTAGAACGTACATAGATAAGGAGAAAGAAAAATGACTGCTGAAGAACTCCGCAATTCCATTCTCAGCGCCCCCAAGAACGGCTACACCGCCCTTACCGCTGAGCAGCGGCAGGAGATGGAAGCCTATGCTCTGCGCTACCGTAGCTTTATGGATGCCTGCAAGACCGAGCGGGAGGCAACCGCTTGGGCAACCGCCATGGCTGAAAAGCACGGCTTCGTCCCTGCCCAGGTGGGCATGGAGGTAAAGCCCGGAGATAAGATTTATCTGAACAACCGGGGCAAGAGCTTTATGATTGCCGTGATTGGCAAGGAGCCGCTGTCCAAGGGTGCCAACATCTGCGCCGCCCATGTGGACTCCCCCCGGATGGACGTGAAGCCCCAGCCCCTGTACGAGGACAGCGAGATTGCCTACTTCAAGACCCACTACTACGGCGGCATCAAGAAGTATCAGTGGACCTGTGTGCCTCTGGCTATTCACGGTGTTGTGTGCCGCAAGGACGGCACCACCGTCACCGTCACCATCGGTGAGAACGAGAACGAGCCCATCCTGATGGTCTCCGACCTGCTGATTCACCTGGCAGCCGACCAGATGCGTAAGACCGCCAGCGAGGTCATTGCCGGTGAGCAGCTGAACGTGATTCTGGGCACCGAGCCTCTGGAGGGCGAGGGCGCCGATCTGGTGAAGCTGAATGTGATGAAACTGCTGAACGAGAAGTACGGCATTGTGGAGGATGACTTCCGCAGCGCCGAGCTGACCATTGTCCCCGCCGGTAAGAGCCGTGAGGTGGGCCTGGACCGCAGCCTGCTGGCAGCCTACGGCCATGATGACCGGGTGTGCGCCTATGCCGAGCTGGAGCCCATCTTCCACATGGACACCGTCCCCACCCACACCGCCGTCTGCATCCTGGCAGACAAAGAGGAGATTGGCTCCGTGGGCATCAGCGGTATGCAGAGCCATGCCTTTGAGTATTTCATGGAGATTCTGTGCGACGGCCAGGGCGTGAAGCTGAGCCACTGCTTTGCCAACTCCTTCTGCCTGTCCGCCGACGTTTCCAACGCCTTCGACCCCAATTTCCCCGAGACCTGCGACAAGCGGAACAATTCTTCCCTGAACTACGGCATCAGCATCTGCAAGTACACCGGCTCCCGTGGCAAGGGCGGCGCTTCCGATGCTTCCGCCGAGGCCATGCTCCATGTCCGCAAGACCTTCGAGGACAATGGCGTTCTGTGGCAGATTGCCACCCTGGGCAAGGTTGACCAGGGCGGTGGCGGCACCGTGGCTGCCTACATGGCAAACCGCAACATCGTCACCGTGGATGCCGGCGTGCCTGTGCTGAATATGCACGCTCCTCTGGAGCTGGTGAGCAAGCTGGATTGCTACATGACCATGCTGGGCTGCAAGGCCATTTACATGGCTTAATTTCTCCATAAAAATAGCTCTATGTCCATAGTTGGGGTAGAGACAAAACACAAATAATTGGGTCGTGTCGGAGTAAAATCGCTCCGACACGATTTTTTATCTTGGGCGTTATGGAGGATATTTGATTGATAGCGTGACCTTCTTTTTTTGAAAATGGGGATAAAAAAGACCGCCGGCTTTTCGCATAGTGCGACCAGGGGGCGGTCTGATTTTCGGTATTCAATTGCTATACTTAATGTGTTCTCTTACGGATAATCAATTTGATAATAGCGGCAATAGCTACAATTCCTATTGTAACCGATCCCCACAGAATAAGCCTTACGTACCACGGAGCAGATTGTATTGCGTACAACTCTGGATGGCTTTTGAAATCCCAGAAACTATATAATCCGTATCCTGTAAACACACCGATACTAACTCCAATGATGATATTTATCAGTTCGTTTATTCGTTTTGACATAAGAAGCTCCTCCTAATTTTGTGTTTTCAAACTTGCTGACAGCGAATGGCAAGTCCATAAGGGATAGCCGCTTTAGCGGCGCAAGGGGGTGTAGCCACCTTGACGGAAGGTCGTGACGAAGCATTCTCGGTTCTGGCAGTTTTCTTCTGCTGGCCGGGAATGAAGCGACCCAGGACGCACGATACTTCCGACAGGAGCGTATAGAAGTGCGCCCTTTCGTTCCTAAAGGGAGTTTATCAGTTCAACAAACTGGAATTTAACGTTCACTCATATATTGTTTTATTTCATCAGAAGTCAATTTTCGTATTTCTGCATGTGGATATTCTTTATACTCTCCAACATTAAACACAGGTGTCATTTGTTTGCATTTCTTGTCTTTATTCTTTTTCAAGAATAGATGTAAATCCTCATTCCCGGCGAATATTTTATAAGATACTCTGCCTTTACTGTTCTCTATCTCATAAATACCACACGAACCTTTCGTTGTATAATCGGCTGTTCGTAAATAATATTTTGCAATTTCCAATGACTTAAAAGGAAAATTCCATCTTTGTAATCCTCTGTTTGGGTCATGTTCAATGCAAATGCAACGTCCACAAGTTCCACAAATATATTGAGTGTGGTTTTCTAAGCAGTCCAAGGGATTTAGTAATGGTGTTATTCTATTTTCATCAGAGTAACATTCTTCACACATTTTTCTTTTCGCTCCTTATCAAATTCCGATTTGTTTCTCAATTTTTGTATTCAAATTATACCATAAAACTTGTGAACAATTCTACCGCAACTTTGGAATATAT
>UROL01000099.1 GCA_900549495.1 uncultured Eubacteriales bacterium
AGAGAACGTGCGCCCACCGGGCGCACAAGAAAAGAGCCTGCTTCCCATAGTGAGGAAAGCAGGCTCGGGGTTCAGAAGCAGCCAGTAATTATCAGATTGTTATTCAAAGGGAATATAGGATTTGTACATTTTGTAATCCCGTTTAGTCAGCTTACAGAAACAGGGATGTAATAGAACGTCTGAATAGTGGGCTTTCCGTTGGCATCCAGTTCCCAGCCCTTGTGGAACATCAGAGATTCCACCTGACGAATATCCAGAATGGCATCATATATATCGGACTCCGTAAAGTAAATCATGTTCTCCTGATCTTCAAAACCGGATGTGCTGGCTCCGCAGATGTGCTCACTGCCGTCCTTCATGCGGACACCGCAGATTGCCTGAGGAAGCTCCACCAGTTCATCCCAGCCCTCCCAGTAGTCATCCACCTGATAACGGGCACGGATGGTTTTCTGGCCGATTTCCGCATCCAACAGGATCACGTCGCTGTCACCGATTTTTGCATTAGGTGTGATGGAGATGCTGTCACTGGTGCCGGTCAGAGTCCACTTCAGTTCCCAGTTGCCCTTTACCTGAGGTACGAACTCACCCGTCTTTGTATGGGGCTGGAAATCAATGCTGCTAAAAGTGAACACGATCTCTTTGCCCATATAGCGTCCATCCGTTTCATGGAAGTTGATGTAGTGGGTATATTCCAGACTTCCATCCTCGGCTACATAATCCAGAATCGCGGGGCTGAAAGGCTTGGTGTCATCGTATTTCACCGGACTTCCATCGGAGGCGTAGACCCATTCTCCCTTGTCATTCCGGGTAGTGCCGTCATAGAAACCTCCGGTTTGGCTTACGGAATAATCCCGCTTTCCGTCACTGGTAACCCTGGGCCAGGCAAAGGGTTCTTCACCTTCCGGAAGTTCAAAGCCCTCGATTCGGAAGGTGATCTCTGCATGATAATTGTCCACAATGGTCTGCACCGCAGTGATGGTAACGCCCTGATCGGTGACGGACAGAACCTCGTTGGGATTTGCAGCTCCCTTGGTTTCCTCCAGCATCACAGACAGACCGCTCTTTTCTGCTTGCTCCTTTACATCCTGAGAGGGATTGTAGCGGGTTTGGGCGGTAGTTGACCAGCGGGTATAGACTGCTGCTGCGGTCATGGTGCCCATAATCATGGTTGCTGCCAAAAGAAACAGCAGCTTCTTTTTTCCGGAAATGCCAGCTCGATGTTTCTGAAATTTGCCGAATTCCGCTTCTTCGATCAAGGTTGCATCTAGATTCTGGATGCCCTTAAGCATATCCTTTCCTGTCATACGCGAATACCCTCCTTTTTCAGGTAAGATGCCAATTTGCTTCTTGTCCGTGACAGCCGCATCATAACGGCGCTCTGGCTGAGTTCATGGCGCAGGGCAATCTCACTGACGCTGTCGCCATACCAGTACCGTCTGACGAAAATCATCCGATTTTCCTGCGTCTGTCCATGCAGAAAGCTACTGACCAGACTGCTGATTTCGCGGCTTTCCACAGTCGCGTCCTGCCAGGAACTTGGAATGCACTCCTCCATTTCCTGGGTCAGGGCAACAACCTCTGCATTCCGTTTGGCGGCATTGTTCCAGTCCAGCCTGCCAAAAGCAAAAAAGCGGCATATTTTTGCTAAGTACGCAAAGAAATGCTCCGGCTTCGTAGGCGGAATCGTGTCCCACGCCTTCAGGTATGTGTCATTCACACACTCCTGTGCGTCCTCGTTGTTCCGGACGATATTCGCCGCCAAGCCTGTCAGACGTGTCCCATACTTGTAGGCTGTCTGCTGGATGGCATCTTCGTTCCGGGTGAAGAACAGTTTGATTATCTGATCGTCATTCACTGACCACACCTCCTGTGTTTTGCTCTTCACCCTAATAGAGGGATTCTTAACTTGAAACCTAACACATTTCTATAAATAATTCAATTCCCCTATGAAAAAAGAACTACCCAGTTAGTACGGACTTTACAGGGGTATCGACATTCCGCTAGGTAAGCATACCTCAAGTCTACGCATTTAGCCCCCAAAAGTCGTTGCCGCGCAACGGCTTTTTCCCTCAATTTTAGGAGGGGTGGTATAGGTAGGACTAACGATTGTTCGGCCCTTCCCAGGATTTTTTCCCCTGGTACTATGGCCTCTGCTGACTTCTTGCCGTTCGTTGTTACTGCGCATTTTTTTCGAATATGTCTACTTGAATGCGTCGGCAAGACCTCCCCGGGTACTCGCACGTTCTTTCCCTCTTTACCTGCCGCATTTACCGTAAATGATTCCGTGTAGCTGTTGGGCTTTGTTTTGTCTTGCAAACTCGCCCTCATTACTTATATCGTGCGTTATTGCTCTGATACTTTCCAATGGGCCGTCAGATTGTTCTGCCCCTGCACCTTTGCAAAGCCCATGGATTCATACAGACGGATTGCCGGGGTGTTGTCTGCATCCACCAGCAGCATCATTCCATTGGGCTCATTTTGCTCCACTGCCTTCGCCAGCAGCTTCCTGCCATATCCCCTGCGGCGGTACTCTTTCAGAACGAACAGGTCAAAGGGCTCGTTTTCCTTGAAAATATAGGTCACGTCCATATAGCCAACGACTTTTCCATCGTGAATCGCCAGGAACGTGCGAAAACGATCCTTCGCCTGTGCCACCCGTTCCCCCGTCCAATACATATCCTTGTTATGAATGTCGCAGTATTGCGCCATATACCCTTCGGAGAGCGGCTCAATACCGGTGGTGTCAATGCCAAGGATCGGAGTACCCAGCACCATTTTCTGCTGCTCCGGCTCAAACTCCGCCCTGCGCAAATCCAGCAATTCCTTCAAAATGTAATTGCCTGGATTGAACACAAAGTCTGCACTGTAGCCCGGCCAGTGCTGCTCCAAATATTGGAGCATTTCCCGGTATGCCTCCTTTTCACGGGACAGGCCTACCAGCATTTCTATGTACTTTTCATCCGGAAGGACAAGCAGCGCAAACAGGCCAGTCATTTGACTATCGAAGTAGACACCGATAACATGACAGTCCGGTTTTTCTATGGACTTGATGAGATTACCCTGAATCTGTTCTTCGCTGCACAGCATCGGATCCGAAAAATGCGGATCCCCCTGAAAGCCCGCTGCAAAGGCACTGCATTCCTCATAGGCTTTGATAATTTTAATCATGGGTTTTACTCCTGCCGTCCGTCACGAAATACTTTACGACATCTGTGGGATTTCTCAATTCTGTTCTGAAAAATTCAGGGTACATCTTCTCATTCTCATCCAAGGAAACCCATCTTAAATACTCCCTGCTGTCATCCTCTGTAAAGCTCTGGCTGACCGGTGCAAAATCATGCGGCACCTTCATGTAGAAGTAAAGGGAAATCTCATAGACAAGCTTTCCTTGCTTGGAGGGGGCATCACCGTAAAAATAGTTCTCATGGACAAAACCAAGCCGACCAATCTCCATTTTCACGCCTGTTTCCTCAAGCACCTCTCGCACAACGGCTTCTTCCGCCGTTTCGCCGAACTGGATTCTGCCGCCGACAGAATAGAGATAGTCCGCCCTGTCGTTTCCAACCATCAGAAGTTTTCCGTCCTGCATAATGATGGCTCCCACACGAATGTTCAGGATGCCGTCATCGCAGGCAACGCACATATCTTTTTTCATTTTCTCACCCCATCCGTATCAATCATTTGTGCTTTCTCCCGGCAACATGCATCGGCAAAAATAAACCGCCCATGAACACGGCAAGGAATACATATTCCCCATGTCAGTCGAGACCGATGTTTTGGAGGTCGATTCACGGTAGAATTTGGAAAAAACTACCGTAAATATGGCATCAGTAATAAAAACCTTCCTGCTGAAGCAGCTTCACAAACTCAAAAATCTGCTTTCCATCCGCATCAAACGGAAAAGCAAATGAAAATCCGATTTCTGTTTCATCGCAGGCACGGATATTCTCTTTTAAGTCCTGTGCTGTCTGTCCGGGATGGTAAAAGTCTGTAAGGTAATTCTCCACACCGTATGCCTCAAATTCATATCCGACAAGCTTTTCAAAAGGATATGCTAACGCCGCATCCCGTTTCAGCTTTGTGGATACGGAAATTTTGTCAAACGGAATCTCAATGTCGCAAAGACCCTTTACACCAATCACCGGGATGGGATAGGATTCCCGGCACCAGTTCCCGGTTTCGTTCTTGTGATAATGCCCGTTGTACCAGCCGGATTCCAACCTGAAGTCTCCGCGAAACAGAGCATCGAGTTCTGCCTGTTTCAAGTCCAAAGGGTAATAGATTTCATTCAATCGTTGCTTGTCCATTCAATTCTCCCTACATCCAAGCAGATTCACGCTGGAACCGGCAAAAGGCTGCCGCAAACGTGCAGCAGCCTTTCCATATGTAGTGCATCAAGCGTCAACGCTGTGGCTTGTGACCTTCATGACCTTCTTCTGGTAGGCTGCGATGCCTGCCGCCAGGACGTCCATAGCACGGCGGAGGTCCTGCTGATTCAGCACATAGGCAATGCGCACCTCATTGATGCCCTTGCCGGGGGTTTCATAGAAGGGCGCACCGGGGGCAAACATCACCGTATCGCCATTGTCCTCGAATTCCTCCAGCAGCCATTTCTGGAACTTATCGGAATCGTCCACCGGCAGACTGGCCATTACATAGAAGGCTCCCATGGGCACCTCCACCACCACACCGGGGATCTTCCGGAGGCCGGAAATCACCGTGTCTCTGCGCTGCCGGTACTCCTCCTTGCTCTTACGGAAGAAGCTGGAATCCACCGAATACAGGGCAGCCGCCCCCAGCTGGTCGATGGTCGCCACGGACAGACGGGACTGGCAGAACTTCAAAATAGCCTGCTGGAGCTCTTTGTTCTTGGTAATCACAGCACCTACCCGGGCGCCGCAGGCGGAGAACCGCTTGGAGACCGAGTCAATGATTACCAGATTGTCCTGAATATCGTCGAAATGCGCCATGGTAGGCACGCCGAATTTCTCATCGTAGCAGAATTCCCGGTAAACCTCGTCGCAAATCAGGAACAAATCGTGCTCCTTGGCAATATCGGCAATCATCCGCATTTCCTTCTGGTCCAGCACCACGCCGGTGGGGTTGCCGGGGTTGGTAATCAGGATGGCCCGGGTGTTCCGGGTAATCTGGCTTTCAATCCGGTCCCGCTGGGCATAGCGGTAGCCCTCCCAGGGATTGGTGGGCAGCGCACGGATGACACCGCCTGCGGCATGGACGAAGGTGGTGTAGTTGGGATAGTAGGGCTCCGGGATGATAACCTCGGTATAGGGGTCCAGAATGCTCAGGCAGGTCAGCAGCAGTGCTTCGCTGCCGCCGGTGGTAATCAGCACATCGTTGGGCTCCAGGCTGACACCCAGACCGGCATAGTAATTCCGGACGGCATCAATCAGCAGCGGATTTCCGGGAGAGGCATCATAGGCCAGCGTCTTCCGGTTGAAATTCCGTATGGTTTCGTAGTAGGTCGGCGGTGTCTCCAAATCCGGCTGACCAATGTTCAGATGATAAATTTTCTTTCCGTTCTGCTCAGCTGCAACCGCCAGCGGATGGAATTTCCGCATAGGAGAAGGCTCGCAGCGATTGGCGTTAATGGATATTTGCATAATTACCTCCCATTACGAATGAGCGTTTTCTCGTGTATATGAATGTGTGAGCGCTTGAAGCTCCGGGGTTAAAAATACTAAGGCAATCAGGTTGGGGATTGCCATCAGGCCATTAAATATCTCGGCCATTTTCCAAACCATTGGCGTTTCCAGGGTAGCTCCCAGGGCGACAGCAAGGGTTTGCATCAGGAAAAAGCCGGGGGCTATCCGTCTTCCGAATACAAACTGGCCGCACCGGAGCCCATATAGACTCCATCCCAGAATGGTAGCATAGGCAAAGACAGTGAGGAAAACCGCAACAATCCCCTTCCCCAACTGGCCATAAACCGCCGAGAATGCAGAAACCGTCAACGCGGCACCGGCGTCCACTCCATAGGGAACCGGTATTCCGCTGCACAGAATCACCAGTGCCGTCATGGTGCAGATAACAAAGGTGTCCAGAAACACCTCCATAAGGCCCATCATCCCCTGCTCCACCGGATGCGAAACCACTGCGGACGCATGGGCAATGGAAGCCGTTCCCATGCCGGCCTCGTGGGAAAATACCCCTCTGCTGCACCCCACCTGCACGGCCCGAAGGGCAGAGCCGATAAGGCCGCCTGTAATAGCCTTGGGTGAGAAGGCCCCCACAAGAATATTGTGAATTGCCCTTGGGACAAGGGAGGCTCTGCACCCCAGGAAAACCAGACACAGCAGGATATAGCTGCCCGCCGCATAGGGAATTACTTTCTCGGCTATTCTCCCGATGGATTCCGCTCCACGCCAGAAAGCAAAGCCTACCAGCCCCGCAAGAGCCGGGCCAATCATCCAGGGAGAAAGAAGCGGTGTCTGGCTGATGCTTTGGAGGCTGGTGACAATGGCGTTCACCTGGGTCAAATTTCCCACCCCAAAGCTGGCAAGGAGACCGCAAATGCCATAGACATATGCCAGGGGAAGCCACGGCTTTGGCAAGCAGGAGCGAATCAGATACATCGGGCCGCCTACAATCTCATTGCCGTCACGCTGGCAGAAGCGAACGGCAAGGGTTGCTTCGGCATACTTTACCGCCATTCCAAAGAAAGCGAACACCAGCATCCATAGGACCGCTCCCGGGCCACCCAGGCAGATCGCCCCGGCTACACCCACCAGATTGCCGGTGCCCACTGTAGCAGCCAATGCGGTACATAGCGCCCGAAAGGGTGACACGCCGCCGCAGACAGCCTCCCGCTTCAAAAAACCTGTCTCTTATACACATCTGACGCT
>UROL01000100.1 GCA_900549495.1 uncultured Eubacteriales bacterium
CCCCAGGGGAATCCAGGGCTGCCCGGCGATAAGCCCCAGCAGGAACCAGAACACAATCAGCCCCAGGGCAATCCAGCAGCGCACCTGGGACCGGGAGCGGAAATACAGGGCAAATTCCTGAATCGCCCAGGCGGAGGCGGCCCCCATCAGGCCGAAAATCAGGGAGAACATAATCTGTAAAATGGTAATGGAGGTCATATTCATGGCCACACACATACCGCAGAATACCTGGCTGATGCACAGCAGCACCCGGAATACCTTCCGGTTTCCGGAGCGGGGGCGGCACATGGCCTTCTCACCGGGAATCATCGAGGCCGTCTTCCGGCACATCTTGGCGTACCCGGCGCTGCTGCAATTCACCACATCCCGGTTGTTGAACAGGGCCTGGAACACCCGGATTTCAAAGAGGCTCCGCTCGTTGCCCATGTCCATCTGCTTTCGCAGCAGAATTTTGCTGCCGTTGGGCTGGATAACCAGATAGCCCATCTGGGCCCAGCTGAGAACCATCATGGTCATGTCCCCGCCGGTCATGGTCAGGCGGCAGCCCAGCTCACCGGCGGAGATTCCCTCCGGGGGCAGGGTGGCCCGGGTGCGGGCAGGGGGCAGGGTCCGCAGAAACAGCAGCCAGTACAGAATGGCCGCACCGGCGAAAATTCCCATGGGAATCAGCTCCGGGTTTCCCGTCCGCTGGTAAATCCGCACAGAGGGGAACATCTCCCGGGGCACCATCAGGGTCATCTGCACCGACTCATGGTCGTTCAGTCCCTTGATGCTGGTGCCGGTAATCATATTGTCGGTGACAATCAAATTCAAATCCGCTTCGAAGCCCACCTGCTGATAGGTGCTGGTGAACAGGGGGGTGCCGGTCACATTGTCTGGCAGGGTGACGATAAAGCTGAAAACCTCCACCGGGTAGTCGAAGCCGCTGAGCATTGGCAGGCTCAGCTGGAGCTTCCGCTCCGTGGTGACCCCCACGGCCTTGGGCAGGGTATAGTCAAACCGGACGGTGAACTCGCCGCTCATGCCCCCGGTGACCCGGCCCACATCCACCAGGGTGCGGCTGCCCACCCGGGAGGTGGCTACGGAGCTGCCGTTCATGGTGATTTTTTCTGCGCTGTAGGGCAGGGGAAAGGTCAGCCCGCTGTCGTTGCCCAGGAGCTTGAGGTTCACCGTCATGCTCACAAGACAGTCGCCGTCGGTATTGACGGTGCAGTACAGGTCAATCTTGGTAGCGCAGCTCCCACCCTGGCTGCTGATGCTCTCCGCCGAGCCCCGAACCAGAAGCCCCGCCACAGCAATCACAAAGGCGCACGCCACTGCCGCCCATCGCCTCAAACCAATTCCCCCTTCCGTTTCTTCATTCATCCTGCCATTTTACCATACAACCTCCCCAATTGCAAGGATTTTTGGTGGCGCTTTTCCTGGACAAATCCGGTGCCCCGCAGCCCGCTGCCTGGCTTGGGAGATGGTGAAATTTTGCAAAGAAAATAGTTGACAAATGCAAGCAGACAAGTATAATTGTATACAACGATACAGGAAACCAGAAAGGAGCCATCCCTATGTTGGAGATATCCAGTAAAACAAACCTGTTGGAGCGGAATTCTTATAAGTATTCCCTCCAGGATGTGGCAGAGCCGAATTTGCAGCGGGAGATTTATTCCTACGGCACCGTGCCCAAGGTGGCGTTTAACCACCGGCGAGTGCCGCTGAACATGCCGGAGGAGATCTGGATTACCGATACCTCCCTGCGGGATGGGCAGCAGTCGGTGGAGCCTTACACCGTGGAGCAGATTGTGAATATCTACAAGCTCCTCAACCGCCTGGGCGGGCCCTATGGCATTATCCGGCAGACCGAGTTCTTTATTTATAGTAAGAAAGACCGGCAGGCTCTGGAAAAGTGCATGGAGCTGGGGCTGAAATTCCCGGAAATCACCAGCTGGATTCGGGCCAGTAAAGAGGACTTCAAGCTGGTGAAGGATCTGGGCATCAAGGAGACCGGCATTCTGGTGTCCTGCTCGGACTATCACATTTTTAAGAAAATGAAGATGACCCGCTCCCAGGTGCTGGACTACTACCTGGGCACGGTGAAGGATGCCTTCGATGCCGGGGTCATTCCCCGCTGCCATCTGGAGGATATCACCCGGGCGGATTTCTACGGCTTTGTGGTGCCCTTTGTCAATGAATTGCAGCGGCTGTCCCGGGAGGCGGGAATCCCTGTGAAGATTCGGGCCTGCGATACCATGGGCTACGGCGTGCCCTATACCGAGGCCGCCCTGCCCCGGTCTGTTGCCGGTATTGTCTACGGCTTGCAGCACTATGCCGACGTGCCCAGCGAATGCCTGGAATGGCACGGCCACAACGACTTCTATAAGGCCGTGACCAACGCCTCCACCGCCTGGCTGTACGGCGCCTGCGCCGTAAATTGCAGTCTGCTGGGCATTGGCGAGCGCACCGGCAACATCCCCCTGGAGGCCATGGTGTTTGAGTATGCCTCCCTCCGGGGCTCCCTGGACGGCATGGATTCCACGGTGATTACGGAAATCGGCGAATATTTTGAGAAGGAAATCGGCTACAAGGTGCCCCCCATGACCCCCTTCGTGGGTGCCAATTTCAATGCCACCCGGGCCGGGGTTCACGCCGACGGACTGATGAAGGATGCGGAAATCTATACCATCTTCGACACCGAAAAGCTGCTGAACCGCCCCGCCACGGTGGAAATCGGCAAGACCTCCGGGGCGGCGGGAATTGCCTACTGGATTAACCAGCACTTCCGCCTGAAGGACGAGGCGCAGAAGGTGCAGAAGCACGACCCCCTGGTGACCCAGCTGAAGGAATGGGTGGACAGGGAATACGAGGACGGCCGGGTGACCATGATTGCCCACAGCGAGATTCTGGACAAGATTCAGGAATTTGCCCCGGGCCGGTTCCCCGTGGAATAAGGAGGCGGAAGCGATGTTCAAATCCATATCCCTGGCAGACCAGGTGTTTGAAAAGCTGGAAAGCGATATTGTCTCCGGGGTATATCCCCGGGGGGAGATTCTCACGGAGCTGAAGCTGGTGGAGCAGCTAAACGTCAGCCGTACCCCCATCCGGGAGGCCCTGCGCCGCCTGGAGCAGGAGCGCCTGATTCAGGACACCGGCAAGGGCAGCCTGGTGCTGGGCATCACCCTGGACGATCTGGTGGACATCATGGATATCCGCCTGCGCTGCGAGGGCCTGGCCGCCCGGTACGCCGCCGCCAACCGCACCCAGGAGGAGGCTGACCGGCTGCAGCATCTGATGGAATTGCAGGACTTCTACGCCGCCAAGGGGGACTACGACCACCTGCGGGAGATTGACGACGAGTTCCACGACTGCATCTATGCCTTCTGCGGCCGCCATGTCCTCACCGATACCCTGCGGCCCCTGCACCGCAAAACCCAGCGCTACCGCCGGGGCTCCATTGCCAACGCCCAGCGGCGGCAGCACAGCACCGAGGAGCACCGGGCCATCAGCCAGGCCATCTGCGCCGGTAATCCGGAGCTGGCAGACGAAATGATGACCCGCCATATTCAAAATGCCAAGGAAAGCATGATTGAGAGGTTCAGCAAAAATGGGTAAGACGATTGCACAAAAAATCATTGCCAGTCACCTGGTCTCCGGGGACATGACCCCGGGCAGCGAAATCGCCCTGAAAATCGACCAGACCCTGACCCAGGATGCCACCGGCACCATGGCCTATCTGGAATTTGAATCCATGGATATTCCCCAGGTGAAAACCGAGTTCTCCATCGCCTATGTGGACCACAATACCCTGCAATGCGGCTTTATGAACGCCGACGACCACCAATACCTGCAAACCGTCACCGCCAAGCACGGTGTCCGCTTCTCCCGGCCGGGCAACGGCATCTGCCATCAGGTGCATCTGGAGCGCTTCGGCAAGCCGGGGAAGACCCTTATCGGCTCCGATTCCCACACCCCCACCGGCGGCGGCCTGGGGATGCTGGCCTTCGGTGCCGGGGGCATGGACGTGGCCGTGGCCATGGGCGGCGGCGCCTACTATATTACCATGCCCAGGATGTTCAAGGTGGAGCTGACAGGAAAGCTCCGGCCCTTTGTCACCGCCAAGGATGTGTCCCTGAAGCTGCTGGAGATTCTCTCTGTCAAGGGGGGCGTGGGGGCCATTGTGGAGTGGGGCGGCCCGGGCATCGACACCCTGACGGTGCCGGAGCGGGCTACCATCACCAATATGGGCACCGAGCTGGGGGCCACCACCTCCATTTTCCCCTCTGACCGGCGCACCCGGGAATTTTTGGCGGCCCAGGGCCGGGAGGAAGACTTCCTGCCCCTGGAAAGCGATAAGGACGCAGTATACGACCGGGTGATTCCCATTGACTTGAGCACCCTGGAGCCCATGGTGGCCTGCCCCCATAGCCCGGACAATGTGGTGGCGGTGTCCTCCCTCAAGGGCACCAGGGTTCAGCAGGTGTGCATCGGCTCCTGCACCAATTCCTCTCTGACAGATCTATTGAAGGTGGCTGCCATCCTGAAGGGCCGCCAGGTGGCACCGGGGGTGGATTTGTCCGTGTCCCCCGGCTCCCGGCAGGTGCTTTCCATGTTGGCAGACTGCGGCGCTCTGACGGACATTCTGGCCAGTGGTGCCCGGCTGCTGGAATGCGCCTGCGGCCCTTGCATCGGCATGGGCTTCTCCCCCAACTCCGGGGGCGTGAGCCTGCGGACCTTCAACCGGAATTTCCTGGGCCGCAGCGGCACCAAGGATGCCCAGGTGTATCTGGTCTCCCCGGAGACGGCGGCGGCCTCGGCCCTCACCGGCTTCCTCACCGACCCCACCACCCTGCCCCCCATTCCGGAAATCCGGATGCCGGAGCATTTCCGGATTGACGACTCCGGCGTATTGCAGCCCCTGCCCCCGGACCAGGCGGCCCGGGCAGAGGTGCTCCGGGGGCCCAACATCCGGCCCTTCCCCAAGGGGCGGAAGGTGCCCGATTCCCTGTGCGCCCAACTGGTGCTGAAGGTGGGGGACAACATCACCACCGACCACATCATGCCCGCCGGGGCCAAGGTGCTGCCCTACCGCTCCAACATTCCCAAGATGAGCGAATTCTGCTTCGAGGTCTGCGATCCGGACTTCCCCGCCCGGGCCAAGGCCGCCGGAGACGGCGTAATTCTGGGGGGCAGCAACTACGGCCAGGGCTCCTCCCGGGAACATGCGGCCCTGGTGCCCATGTACCTGGGCATCCGGGCGGTGGTAGCCAAGAGCTTCGCCCGGATTCACGCCGCCAATCTGGTGAATGCGGGAATTCTGCCCCTGACCTTTGAAAATGAAAGCGACTATGCCCGCTTCGACCAGGGAGACACCCTCTCCCTGTGTCAGCTTCACCAGGGCATGGACACCGGCTTTGTCACCCTGCGTAGTGACCGTGGCCAGGAGGCCCGGCTGCGCTGCACCCTCACCCCCCGGCAGAAGGCCATTTTGCTGGCAGGGGGTCTGCTGGAATACACCAAGGAGGGAAATTGATAATGGAAAAGGCCATAGAAAAGGCGCTGAACGCCCTGGGGGATGCGGTGAAGGAATCCATCGACCGGGAGAGCCAGATTATCCGCGCAGTGGATGCCTTCCGGGTGCTGCTGCGGCAGCAGCTGGAGCGGATAGACAATATGGACACCCGAAAGGTGGACTTCTCCCAAAAGGAAACCGTCACCATCGGCATTGTCAACGGCGACGGCATCGGAGAGGTGATTGTGCCCCAGGCCAAGCGGGTGCTGGAAACCCTGCTGGCGGATGAGATTCTCAGCGGCAGGGTGGTTGTCAAGCAGATTCAGGGCCTTACCATCGAAAACCGTCTGGCCCTGGGGGAGAGCGTCCCCAAAGAGGTGCTGGAGGATATCAAGAGCTGCGACGTGCTGCTGAAGGGCCCCACCACCACCCCCATGGGGGGGAAGATGGAAAGCGCCAACGTCACCCTGCGCCGGGAGCTGGATTTGTACGCCAACGTCCGGCCGGTGAGCATCCCGGAGGAGGGCATCGACTGGATGTTCTTCCGGGAGAACACCGAGGGGGAGTACGTACTGGGCAGCCGGGGCGTGGCCCTGGATGGCATGGCGGTGGATTTCAAGGTCACCACCGATGCCGGAACCCGGCGGATTGCCCGGGCCGCCTTTGACTACGCCCGGCAGAACGGCAAGACCCGGGTGAGCATTGTTACCAAGGCCAACATTATGAAGAAAACCGACGGAAAATTCACGGACATTGCCCACGAGGTGGCCAAGGAATATCCGGAAATCGGGGTGGACGACTGGTATATTGACATTATGACCGCCAATCTGGTGAACCCCGCCATACGCAGCCAGTTCCAGGTGGTGCTGCTGCCCAATCTCTACGGCGACATCATCACCGACGAGGCCGCCCAGCTTCAGGGAGGGGTGGGCACGGCGGGCAGCGCCAACATCGGCGACCGCTTTGCCATGTTCGAGGCCATCCACGGCTCCGCCCCCCGGCTGATGGAGCAGGGACTGGGGGACTACGCCAGCCCCCAGAGCATCCTGAAGGCCGAGGCCATGCTCCTGCGCCACATCTGCCGCCCCCAGGCCGCAGAGCGCCTGGAAAAAGCCCTGGCCGCCAACCCCCTCCCCATCACCGGCGACAAATCCGGCGTCACCTGCCAGGAATACACCACCACCCTGCTGACATTGCTTTGATGGCATGGTAACTGAGTTTCGTAGGGGCGATGAAAATCGCCCGAAACGTCATGGTTTCCGGGCGGTACATTGAATGGTACCCGCCCCATCCCGGCTCCCTCTCTGAGG
>UROL01000101.1 GCA_900549495.1 uncultured Eubacteriales bacterium
TGGGCTCGGAGATGTGTATAAGAGACAGTCTCTTTCCTCTCCGGATACATACAGCACCTTCCGCCCGGCACACAAACTGTTGCAAATTTGCAGGAGCAGCGTAGATTTACCGATTCCCGGTGCGCCGCTGACCAGCACCAGCGAGCCTGCCACAGCGCCGCCGCCCAGCACTCGGTCCAGCTCTCCCATTCCTGTTGAAAATCGAGTCTCACTGTCCACTGGAATTTCCTGGAGCCTCTGTGGGTTCCTGCTCCTCCCTACAGGGGAGGATTTTGCTTTTCCACCACCAGCCATCGGCTTTTCAATGTGCTCTTCAATGGTGTTCCAGGCACCGCAAGCGGGGCATTTCCCCTGCCACCTAGGCGTTTCATTGCCGCAGTTGGTGCAATAAAAAACTGTTTTTTCCTTTGCCATACCCATTTGCTCCGTTCTTTTTCTGCTATTATATCATCTGCGTCAAGAAGACGCAAGGAATTGTGCAACAGATGCGGAAATCACGCAGCAAAGCTGGCGCTGGTATTCCGGCGTTGCCAATTTTGCCTCCTCCTGCCAGTTAGACAGGAAACCGCATTCCACCAGGACACCTGGGACGCCTATCTTTTCCAAAAGGTAGATACCACTCCCCTCTTTGGCTTTTCGCCGACTGCCGGGATTCAGTGCGGAAACCAGATTGTCCTGTAGCTGCCTGGCAAGGGCCTCACTTCCGGCTGACCCGGAATAGAAAACCTGTGCACCGCTGTACTTTCCTTCCGGGAATGTATTCTGATGGATGCTGATGAGTACAGCGTGATTGGTACGGTTCACAATACGAACCCGCTGCTTCAAATCGGAAACCTTCCTCTGGGCGATGGTGTCCCCGCTGGTATACACCGCAGTGTCTGTAGTGCGAATCATTACAGTATCATACCCGAGAAAATGGAACAAATCGTTCAATTTCAGTCCGATTTGCAGATTAAACACACTTTCGTTTCTACCAGAACAGGAGACAGCACCTCCGTCCTCGCCACCGTGGCCGGGGTCGATGACAATGCAATGCAGCCGCTCCACAGGAACCATTTCTGAAATAACAGCAACTGTCCGGTTCCCCAGAAGCGTTCCCAGTAAAAACAATCCCACCACCAGGGCATAAAACAGAAGGACGTTCCACCGCTTCCTCCACGTATCCATAGGCAACACCTCTATGAATTCTATGCATCACCGGCAGCGGCATGAACATCTTCCGCAATCCGGCATAGAATGACCAGGAATGACATTTTAACCCAGGGCATTCCGCAAGGAGGTTATTGTATGCAGCCGAAAAACAAAAACATCGTCACGGGGATTGGAAAGCTCCCAGCTCTGGCTCCCCTGGCCAATCCCTATGTCCCCTTCCAGGCTGACGAACCGGAACACTACGAGAGAAACTGCGGGCTGGTTCGTGGCACGATATATCCAGGGCTGGATCTTCCCTTTATGGGAATGGTCAATAAAGAGCCGCTTCCCCAGTCCGCTCTGACACAGCTGCAGGAGCTGGACTTCGCCATTCAGGAGCTGGCGCTGTATTTGGATACCCATCGGGACGACAAAGAGGCATTGGCGTTTTACCGCCAGTATCAGCAAATGTACCGTGAGCATTGCATGGCCTATGCAGAAACGCATGGCCCCTTGAACCATACCCAGCCCATCACGTCAGAGGAATACAGCTGGCTAAACGACCCATGGCCGTGGGAATACTGCGCCAACAAGGAGGACTGAACATGTTTTCTTATAATAAAAAGCTCCAATATCCCGTAAGGATAAAAAATCCCAATCCCAATCTGGCCAAAATCATCCTCACGCAATACGGAGGCCCAGATGGGGAGCTAGGTGCAAGCCTGCGATATCTGTCTCAGCGGTATTCCATGCCCTTTGACGAGCTGAGAGGGCTCTTGACGGATATTGGTACAGAGGAACTGGGACATTTGGAGATGATTGGCGCCATAGTGCATCAGCTGACAAGAAACATGAATGGAAATCAGATGAAGGATCCGGCGTTTGCTCCCTATTTTGTAGACCATACCGCAGGAGTATACCCGGCAGCAGCGGTGGGTACCCCATGGAGCGCCGCAACCATGCAGGTAACCGGCGACCCTATGGCGGATTTGGTGGAGGATTTGGCCGCAGAGCAAAAAGCCCGGGTCACTTATGATAATATTTTGCGGATTAGCGATGATCCGGATGTAAATGACGTGATTCGCTTCCTGCGAGAGCGGGAGATTGTTCACTTCCAGCGCTTCGGCGAGGCCGTTCAGCTGCTCCGGGATAAATTGAATCAGAAAAACGTATACTATATGAATCCGGCAATTGACCTGTAAAACAGGCTACGAAAATAGGGCGCAGTCACCTGCATAGGATGAACTGCGCCCTTGTTTGTGAGGGAATCAGGCTTTTGGATGGCACTTTTGGTACACGGCCTTGATTTTTTGATTGACCATATGGGTATACAACTGCGTGGAGGAGATATCACTATGCCCCATCAGTTCTTGGAGAGAACCCAAATCGGCTCCGTTTTCCAGCAGGTGGACTGCAAAGCTGTGCCGCAGCGTGTGGGGGGTGATTTCTTTTTCAATGCCCGCCTTGGTCTGGTAGAATTTCAATATTTTCCAGAATCCCTGACGGCTCATCCGGGTGCCGCTGACGTTGACAAAGAGGGAGGATTCTGCCGGGTCGATAATCAGAACCGGCCGGGCCTCCTGCAAATAGTCTGTAAGCGCATGGAGAGCGGCAGGATACAGGGGAATGACCCGGCTCTTCTTTTCTCCGCCGCATCGAATCATGCCCAACTCTAAATTGACATCATCCACGTTCAAATCGATTAGCTCAGATACCCGCATACCGGTGGCATACATTACCTCCAGCATTGCCTTGTCCCGGTGGCCCTTGGCATCGCTGCAATCCGGCTGTGCCAAAAGCAGCTCAATCTCTTTTCCAGTGAGCACCTGGGGGAGCTTCTTCTGGCCCCGCTCTACATGGATTTCATTCAGAACCGGCGAGGCTTGAATAAACCCGGCAGAAAACGCATAGGCAAAAAAGTTTTTTAAGCTGGCCAGGGATCGGGAAGCGGTTGCCCCGGATTTTCCCTTGGATTGAATCTCATCCAGATAGTCGCTGACATCCAGGCTGGTAACATCCAGGATATCTTCCCCCCTTTGATGCAGCCAGTCGGTGAATTGACGAATGTCACGCATATAGGAGGACACGGTATTGCCGGATGCTTGTTTTACCTTCACCAGGTAATCTTCATAGGCATGAATCAAGTCTAGCATGAACCAGTTAACCTCTACTCTATCTAAAATCGTTGGGTTTGCTGAAATGCAAACGAAAGGAATCTGCGCTCCTGGCAGAAAAATGCTGCAAGTGACCCCACGGAAGCGAGCCATTCTAGCAACGAATATATCCATCCAGCCTGGGAGCTGAAGAATCCAAATCAGAAAATCAGAGAAGAGCCTGGCTCGGGGCACTGCTTGACCAATGCTGCCCCTATGCCCCGTGGGCACGGCAATAAAGAATTTTGGGGGAAAAGCGGCAAAAATCCGCCCCACTGAACACACAAGAGCACCTGCATATACGCCCCCAAAAGGCAAACTTACACATGAACCGATATGCATATCGCAGGAAGAATATGCACACTGCTTTTTGATACAGGTACACTATACTCCAATTTTTATAAAAATTCAAGCTATTTATAAAAAACAGGTCAGATTTGTAGATTATGACAAGACTTATGTTAACATTGTTATGTTAACACGCTTATTTGAGAACATTTGTTTTTATCATTTTCAGCTAAAAAGACAACATCTTGCGGTCTGCACCGTGTCCTATCGCTAAATATAGGCTTTGAATGAAAACCTGCATTTTCATCAAGCTAGGTAAATTTTATTTACCTAGTGCAATAACTGTGCGGATTTACAGGCGTTTTCTCTTCCTCCTGTGGCTCTTTACCCCCTTTTCCCTGCAATGAATCAGAGCTGCCGTGGCGGCACCCCCGGCAACCAGCAGGGCAGGAACCCAGATTGCATCAAACCTTCCGTCAAAGAACAGGACGACCATTGCCGCCAACGTAAGCAGATATATCCCGCCGGAAATCCCGCAGATTAGCAGCTTCCTGCGCCCTATCTGGCTGCAAGCGGTTGCTGCCCCCAGATAGGCAGACAGGAGCAGGATAACCATGACGCCATAGCCCATTGCCTCCCACCCTGCCCTGCCGTTCAATATCAGCATTGCAAGAAGTACGCACGTCAAAACTGTTACAAGCATCTGCGTTATCCATCCCATTGCAAGACCGACAGGCATGGATTTGGCAGTGCCGCTGGGCTTCCGATTCGTAACCATTCCTCAGCCACGCTCCTTTCCTCTCATCTATATTCCTGCCAGGGTACATTCATTCTGGAATACTTTTTTATTTCTGTGGAAACCTGTCCATAGGAGGGGCTGTATATGCATACAAAGCTTCGTTACGCCGCAGCGGGACTGGCCGCCGGGGCCGTCACAGGCGTTCTGGGATCCGGAGGCGGCCTGGTGCTGATTCCGCTGCTATGCTTGCTTTGCAAGGAGGAAGACCAAAACCTATTCCCCTACTCGCTGGGGATTATGCTTCCGATATGCATTTGTTCATTGCTGATGCAGCACCGGCTTTCATCACCGCCAGTCGGAGAAATTCTTCCCTTTTTGCTGGGTGGAGCCATTGGCGGCGGGATATCCGCTTTGCTGGGAAGGCACATCCCTGTTGCTTGGCTGCATCGTTTCTTTGGCTGCATTTTGCTTTGGAGTGGTTTTCGATGTCTTTTTTCATAAACCTGGTTGCCAGTTCTCTCCTGGGTGTTCTGTCCGGCCTGGGGGTTGGGGGCGGGAGTCTGCTGATTATCTGGCTTACATTGGTGCGTAAGCTGGACTATCCCACCGCAAAATATATGAATTTGCTGTTTTTCCTCCCCCCTGCCCTGATTGCAACCATCGGACATTTCCTGCAAAAGAGACTGCGGTTTCAGAAGATTTTCCCTGCCGTACTGGCCGGCTGTATTTCCACCGTTGCATTTACCGTACTAAGCAGCGGCTGGGATACCGGGATTCTGCGGAGGTTATTTGGTGCGCTTCTGCTCATCACAGCATTTCGGGAGCTACGATATAAAAAGCAGCAGAGCAAGTCCTCAACATAACTTGCTCTGCCTTTGCGCTGTGCTATTCTGCGGCGCTGTATGCCACCGCCCCACTTTACGGCGTTTAGCCTTTTTTGAATGCCAAATATCCCTCTAATATTAAGGAAGCCGCAACTGCGTCCACGGTTTCCTTTCTCTTTTTGCCATGGTAATTGTGGATGGAGAGAATATTGTGCGCCTCCACCGTAGTGCGGCGCTCATCCCACATAGCCACCGGCAAGCCGGTGGCATCCTTCAATGTCTGTGCAAACTCACGGCACAGTTGGGCCCGGCTTCCCTCGGTACCGTCCATATTTTTGGGCAAACCCACCACGATTTCTCCTATCTGGTTTTCTTTTGTCAGGCGAACCAGGTCTGCCATCAGCTTCTCCGGATTCCGGCTGGGCAGCACCGTTGTGGTGCCAACAATGGTACATAACAAATCCGAAATAGCAACCCCGGTTCTGGCGTCGCCGTAATCGATTCCCATTATCTTCATTTTGTGTCCTCCCCATTGATATTACCTGTATTGTATCGGATTTGCCCCGAAAAAACAAGGCAAAATTCCGTATTTTCCGCAAAAAACTTGTTGACTTTACGCACCCCCTATGCTAGAATGAATTCACCTGTGAAAAAGGGCTTTTTTTGTGCGCCTTTTTCAGCTTCGGAACGGTTATTTGTAGTTGACCGTATCTAAATCTTTCTAGCCGGAGTGATACAGGGAGGCAATATTAAGGAGGTGCCGTTATGCGCGTTAAAGTCACTTTGAGATGCTCTGAGTGCAAGCAGAGAAACTACAATTCCATGAAGAACAAGAAGAACGATCCTGACCGTCTCGAAATGAAGAAGTATTGCAGATTCTGCAAAAAGCACACCGTTCACACTGAGACGAAGTAAGGAGGCTCCCGACATGGCAGATGTGAAAAAGGAAAACTGGTTCAAAAGAACCTGGGGCAAGGTCTGCAAGTATTTCCGTGAGCTCCGCAGCGAACTGAAAAAGGTTGTTTGGCCCACCCCGAAGCAGGTTCTGAAAAACACGGCCATTGTTGTCGGCTGCGTGATTGCCGTCGGCGTGTTCATCTGGCTGTTTGACTTTGTGGCACAGGTTGGTATTGATGCCCTGATCGGCGCATTCCACTAAGGTACAAGTCATGACGGAAACTGCAAAATGGTATGTTGTGCATACCTACTCCGGTTACGAAAACACTGTGAAGGCGACGATTGAGAAAACCGTTGAGTCCCGCCATTTGCAGGATCAGATCCTTGCTGTCTCCATCCCTCTGGAAACCGTCACCGAGATTACCGAGTCCGGCGTCAGTAAGACCTTCGACCGGAAGGTCTATCCCGGCTACGTTCTGGTGAAGATGGTATACAGCGACGACACTTGGCATGTAATTCGGAACATTCGCGGAGTAACCGGTTTCGTAGGTTCTTCCAGCAACGACCCCACTCCCCTCACCGAGGAAGAGGTCTACGCCATGGGCGTGGAAAAGAAGGAGATTGTTGTCAACTATTCCGTGGGCGACACCGTTCGTATTATGGATGGTCCTCTGACTTCCTTCACCGGCACCGTGGAAAGCATTGAGGTCGAAAACAACTCGGTCAACGTGATTGTATCTATGTTTGGCCGGGAAACCACCGTTGAGTTTGAGCT
>UROL01000102.1 GCA_900549495.1 uncultured Eubacteriales bacterium
TTTTTTCAAGCAGAAGACGGCATACGAGATCAGCCTCGGTCTCGTGGGCTCGGTGCGCATAATCTCAATAAACCGGTTCAGCCCGGCAAAGCCGTTGGCAAAAAGCTCCGAAAAGTTCGCCAGCTTCCGCATGGGGGTGACAAAGGTGGCAATATACAGGCTAAAGGTAATCAAATCCCGATAGTCCAGCTTGCCCTTCAAAATCATATACCCGCCCAGGGCAATGATAATGACGTTCATCATGGTCAGGAAAAGCTCCATGGTACTGTTAAACATGGCCATGGCCTTGTGGAATTCCCGCTTGGAGGTTTTGAACTGCTCGTTGGCTGCATCAAACCGGGCGGCCTCCACTGCCTCGTTGGCGAAGGCCTTGGCAGTGCGGATGCCGGTAAGGCTGGACTCCACCTCGGCGTTGATGTTGGCCACCTTCTGCTTGACCCCAACGGAAACCCGGCTCATCCACTTGCGCATACCAAAGGCCACCACCAGGAAGATGGGAATCAGCAGTCCCACCATCAGGGCCAGCTCCCAGCGGATGGAGGCCATGACAATCAGGGCACCCACAATGGTAATGGCGGAGGTGAGCAAATCCTCCGGCCCATGGTGGGCCAGCTCCGTCAGCTCAAACAGGTCAGAGGTCAGCCGGCTCATCAGCTGGCCGGTGCGGTTCTGGTCGTAGAAGTCGAAGCTCATCCCCTGCAAATGGTGGAACAAATCCCGGCGGATATCCGCCTCCACCCGGATGCCGAAGGTGTGGCCCAAATAGCACACCACGTAATTCAGCCCGGCCCGGAGAACATAGAATATCGCCATGGTCAGCATCACAATGAAAAATACCCGGTATTTCTCGTTGGGCAGATAGTCATACAGGGCTTGCCGGGTCACCAGGGGAAAGCTCAAATCGATGGCCGCCATCAGCACGGCGCAGCAGATGTCCAGGGCAAACAGCCCCTTGTGGGCGGCAAAATAGCTGAGGAAAATCTGTATGGGCTTTTTTCTTCGATAGTCTTGTGTTGTCATGGTGGCATCCTCCTTATCAGAGCTATTATATCTCTTTTTTCGGAAAACGCAATCCCGCCTTGGGGGAGATTCTTGCGCTTCCGCCGGGTTTCTGGTATACTGAGGAAAACCTGATTTACCGGGAGGATGCCATGGAATTTTTGTATACAAGCAAAGAAATTGCCGTGATTCTCAAGCCCGTGGGACTGGATGCGGAGCAGGAGGTGCCCGCTGCCATTGCAGCGGAAATCGGCGGTGATGTCTTCCCCATCCATCGGCTGGACAAAAATGTGGGGGGCTGCATGGTATATGCCCGCACCCCCCGGGCCGCCGCCGCCCTGAGCCGGGCGGTGCAGGAGGGGGCCATGCAGAAGGAATATGTGGCTCTGGTTCACGGCACCCCGCCAGAGCAAGGGGACTGGCAGGATTTATTGTGGAAGGACAGCGGGAAAAACAAGGTGTTCGTCGTCCGGCGGGAGCGGAAAGGGGTCAAGGCCGCCCGGCTGGAATTCACCTGCCTGCGGCCGGGGGAAATTTCCCTGGTTCGCATCCTGCTCCACACCGGCCGCAGCCACCAGATCCGGGTGCAGTTTGCCTCCCGGGGCTACCCCCTGGTGGGCGACCACAAATACGGTGCCCGGGACGACTGCGCCGCCCCCCAGCTCTTTTCCTGCGCCCTTACCTTCCCCTTGAACGGCCAGACAATGCACTTCGAGGCGCTGCCGGAGTGGGGGAAATAATCTTCCGTTTTCTGCAAAATCCCCGCCATTGGCGGGGATTTTGCGGGTTATAGGGGCGATTCCTGTTTACCGCACGTCAAACAGCAGCTTTCCGTATCCCGGGACGGGCCAGCTTTCCGTGGAGGCCAGAGCCTCCATGGAGTCCACGCTGATACGCAGACTGCCCATGTCCTCCAGCACCACAGACTGCAAGAAGTCCGCCAGAGCTTCCACGCTGCCGCTGGATTTGGCCTCCAGCAGGTCCCGCTCCAGCTTGCTTGCCGCCCGGTGGGTGGCGCCTATCAGGGCGCTGATGCTCCTTACGGTATCCCGCTCATAGCTGCAATCCGCATCCGGCAGGGCGCTGAGCTTGGCGGCCATCCCCTGGGCCAGGTCTGCGGAATAGCGGGCCATGGCAGGCAGATAGTCCTTCTGCACCATGTCCAGCATGGTCAGGGCCTCAATGTGGATAACCTTGCAGTAATTTTCCAGCTTCACCGCATGTCGGGCGGTGAGCTCCATTTCGCTGTATACCTTGTGGGTGGCGAACAGGGCCACGTTTTTCCTGTCCAGCAGGTGGGCCAGGGCATCCGGGGTGGTACGCAGGTTCAGCAGCCCCCGGCGGCGGGCCTCCTCCACCCAGGCGGCATCGTAGCCGTCACCGTTGAAGATAATTCGCTTGTGGTCCCGGATGGTTTTGCGAATCAGCTCGTGGAGGGCAACCTGGAAATTCTCCGCCCCCTCCAGCACGTCAGCAAACTGGCGCAGCTCCTCGGCCACGGTGGTGTTGAGCACCGTATTGGCGCAGGAGATGGATTCGGAGGAGCCCAGCATCCGGAATTCGAATTTGTTGCCGGTGAAGGCGAAGGGGCTGGTGCGGTTGCGGTCGGTGGCATCCCGCTGGAACTTGGGCAGGGTGTGCACGCCGATGCGCAGCAGCTCCTGCTGGTGAGCGCTGTAGGGGGCATCCTTCTCAATGGCCTCCAGAATCTCGCTGAGGTCGGTGCCCAGGAACATGGACACAATGGCAGGGGGCGCTTCGTTGGCCCCCAGGCGGTGGTCGTTTCCGGCGGAGGCCACGGTGATTCTCAGCAAATCCTGGTATTCATCCACCGCCTTGATAACGGCGCAGAGGAACAGCAGGAACTGGGCGTTCTCATAGGGGGTCTCCCCGGGCTCCAGCAGATTCACGCCGGTGTCGGTGGAGATGGACCAGTTGTTGTGCTTGCCGCTGCCGTTGACTCCGTCAAAGGGTTTTTCGTGGAGCAGGCACACCAGGCCGTGGCGCTTGGCTACCTTCTGCATCAGCTCCATGGTCAGCTGGTTGTGGTCGGCGGCAATGTTGGTGGTGGTGAAGATGGGGGCCAGCTCGTGCTGGGAGGGGGCTACCTCGTTGTGCTCCGTCTTGGCCAGAATGCCCAGCTTCCAAAGCTCCTGGTTCAGCTCCTGCATAAAGGCGGCCACCCTGGGCTTGATGGCACCGAAATAGTGGTCGTCCAGCTCCTGGCCCTTGGGGGGCTTGGCACCGAACAGGGTGCGGCCGGTGTAAATCAAATCCTTGCGCCGGTCATAGTCCCCTTTGTCCACCAGGAAATACTCCTGCTCCGGGCCCACGGTGGTTTTGACAGAGGTAACCTCCGGATTCCCGAAGAGCTTCAGTACCCGCAGGGCCTGATAGTTGATGGCCTCCATAGAGCGCAGCAGTGCAGTCTTCTGGTCCAGGGCTTCCCCGCCGTAGGAGAGAAACACCGTGGGGATATACAGCACCCCATCCTTGATGAAGGCGTAGCTGGTGGCATCCCAGGCGGTATATCCCCGGGCCTCGAAGGTGGCCCGCAGACCGCCGGAGGGGAAGGAGGAGGCATCCGGCTCCCCCCGAATCAGCTCCTTGCCGGAGAACTCCATAATCACCTTCCCGCCGGGCTTGGGAGAAATGAAGCTGTCGTGCTTCTCAGCAGTGACACCGGTCATGGGCTGGAACCAGTGGGTGAAATGGGTGGCTCCCTTCTCAATGGCCCAGTCCTTCATGGCGTTGGCCACCACGGTGGCTACCTGGGCATCCAGGTGCTTCCCCTGCTTGATGGTGCGCTGTAGTGCCTGATACGTTTCCTTGGGCAGCCGGGCCTCCATTGTGGCATCGTCAAAGACCATGGAAGAAAAAATATCCGTTACCATACCGATTTCTCCTTTTTCAAAAAATAAAAAGCGACAAGGTGCCGGAGGGGAATACCCATCCGCAACATCCTTGTCGCTTTTCTTATATTTGCCTGGATTTTACTCCGCCCCAGGGGGATTGTCAACAGGTTTTTGCATTTGCCATGTGAATTTTGTGAAATTTGGCAGGATACGAGGATTGCCCAAAGCAAAAACAGTGCATCCTGTATGGTGCAAAAAATCCACCCGAAGGGTTGCTTCGGGTGGATTTCCGGGGGTAGGCCGGATTATTTCATGGTCAGCTCGCCGTTTTCCCAGTCCACGGTAACGGTCTGGCCGGGGAGGATATTGCCCTCCAGAATCCGCTTGCTGAGCATGGTCTCCACGGTGTGCTGCACATAACGGCGCAGGGGACGGGCACCAAACTCCGGATTGTAGGCGGCATCCACAATGGCGCTCTTGGCGGCATCGGTGACCACGCAGCGAATCTGCTGCTGAGCCAGGCGGCTGTTCAGCTTGTCGATTTGCAGGTCGATAATCTTGGTTACATTCTCCTTGGTCAGGGGCTTGTAGAAGACAATCTCATCCAGCCGGTTCAGGAATTCCGGACGGAAGGAGCGGCGCAGCAGGCTCAGCACCTGGGCCCGGGCCTCTTCTTTGATATTGCCCTGGGCGTCGATGCCGCCCAGCAGATACTCAGAGCCCAGGTTGGAGGTGAGAATCAGAATGGTATTCTTAAAGTCCACGGTGCGGCCCTGGGAGTCGGTGATACGGCCATCGTCCAGCACCTGCAGCAGGATGTTGAACACATCCGGATGGGCCTTCTCCACCTCGTCGAACAGCACTACGCTATAGGGCTTCCGGCGGACGGCTTCCGTCAGCTGACCGCCCTCGTCATAGCCCACATATCCGGGAGGCGCACCAATGAGACGGCTGACGGAGAATTTCTCCATGTATTCGGACATATCAATCCGAATCATGTTGTTCTCGTCGTCAAACAGCGCCTCTGCCAGAGCCTTGGCCAGCTCGGTTTTGCCCACGCCGGTGGGGCCCAGGAACAGGAAGGAGCCAATGGGGCGGTTGGGGTCCTGAATACCGGCCCGGCTGCGCTGGATGGCTTCGGTGACGGCGGTGACGGCCTCATCCTGGCCCACCACCCGCTTGTGCAGGGTCTTGTCCAGGCTCAGCAGCTTCTCCCGCTCACCCTGTACCAGACGGGACACAGGGATGCCGGTCCAGCGCTCTACGATTCTGGCAATCTCATCCTCGGTGACCCGATCCCGGAGTAGATTCCCCTCGTGGGCGGCGTTGACCTTCTGCTCCTCCTCGGCCAGCTTCCGCTTGGCCTCGGGCAGGCGGCCATATTTCAGCTCGGCGGCCTTTTCCAAATCATAGTTCCGCTCGGCGGCTTCGATCTGACGGTTCAAATCCTCGATGGTTTCCCGCAGCTGCTGGACCTTGCCGATGGCGTTCTTTTCGTTTTCCCACTGGGCCTTCATGGCGTTGAAGGAATCCCGCTCCTCGGCCAGCTCCTTTTGCAGCTTGGCCAGATTGGCCTTGCTCAGCTCGTCGTCCTCTTTTTTCAGGGCAGCCTCCTCAATCTCCATCTGGATGATTTTCCGGGAGACCTTGTCCAGCTCAGTGGGCATGGAGTCCATTTCGGTACGAATCTGGGCGCAGGCCTCATCCACCAGGTCGATGGCCTTGTCCGGCAAGAACCGGTCGGTAATGTACCGGTGAGACAGGGTGGCGGCGGCGATAATGGCGGAATCGGTGATTTTCACGCCGTGGAACACCTCGTAGCGCTCCTTCAGGCCACGGAGAATGGCGATGGTATCCTCCACCGTGGGCTCATTGACCATCACCGGCTGGAACCGGCGGGCCAGAGCGGGGTCTTTTTCAATATAGGTGCGGTATTCGTCCAGGGTGGTGGCACCGATGCAGTGCAGCTCGCCCCGGGCCAGCATGGGCTTGAGCAGGTTGCCGGCATCCATGCTGCCCTCGGTCTTGCCTGCGCCCACAATGGTGTGCAGCTCATCGATAAAGAGCAGAATTCTGCCTTCGGACTGCTTGACCTCATTGAGGACGGCTTTCAGCCGCTCCTCAAATTCGCCCCGGTATTTGGCACCGGCAATCAGTGCGCCCATATCCAGGGCAAAAATGGTCTTGTCCTGCAAGCTCTTGGGCACGTCCTTCTTTACGATACGCTGGGCCAGACCCTCGGCAATGGCGGTTTTACCAACGCCGGGCTCGCCAATCAGCACCGGGTTATTCTTGGACTTCCGGGAGAGAATCCGAATCACATTCCGGATTTCCTCGTCACGGCCAATCACCGGGTCCATCTTCTGCTCCCGGGCCCGCTTTACCAGGTCGGTGCCGTACTTCTCCAGGGCATCATAGGTGCCCTCGGGGTTGTCGGTGGTCACCCGCTGGTTGCCCCGGACGGCTTGCAGGGCCTTCATGGCATCATCCGGCGTGATGCGGTAGGTGCCAAACAGGTTCTTGACGCTGCCCTGGGCAGTGTCCAGCAGCCCCAGGAACAGATGCTCCACGGAGACGTACTCATCCTTCATGTGCTCTGCCCGGTCCTGGGCGGCGATAAGGGTCTGGTTCAGTGCATTGCTGATATAAATCTTGTCGGCCTCCCGTGCGCCGGTGACGCCGGGGAGCTTGGAAACCTCTGCCATGGCGGCAGCGGACAGGCTCTCCACGGTGACGCCCATCTTGGTCAGCAGCTGGGGGATCAGCCCGCCATCCTGCTGCAGCAAGGCGGCCAGCAGGTGAATCTGTTCCAGCTGCTGATGGTTGTTGCGAATCGCCAAATTCTGCGCTTCCTGAACGGCTTCCTGAGATTTCTGCGTGAAGTTTTGTAATGTCATAGCGATCCTTCCTTTCATGCCTGTCTCTTATACACATCTGACGC